>NZ_DBMDDV010000011.1:0-70375 GCF_057431175.1 Gemmiger sp.
TTTTTTGGAAACCCTGTAAGATTTCTCCTCCCGCCCGGGTCTATATAGTCAGAACCCACAAAAAGGAGGTACCAACATGAAAGACCGGGAATTGACCCGATTGCTGCAGACACAGCCGGAGGAGGGTCTGGAGGCAGCCATGCTCGACTACGCGCCGCTGGCAAAGGCGGTGCTGAACCGTATCCTGCCGCAGAATCCCTGCGACCGGGAGGAGTGTATGGCCGACGTGTTCGTCTCCCTCTGGCGCAATGCGGCCAAGCTGGAGCGCACCGCCACGCCGCTGCGGCCGTGGCTCATTGTCACGGCGCGCAACAAGGGCATCGACCGCTACAACGCCCTGCGCCGCCGCGAGGCGCTCTCGCTGGACGACGGCCTGGCCGAAACGCTCGGTGAGCTGGCTGAGTTTGACCGCGCCACCGCCGATGCCGCCGACCTTGTCGGGGCGCTGGTAGCCGCCATGGCCCCGCCCGACCGGGACATCTTTCTGCGCAAGTATTATCTGCTGCAATCCGGCAAGGAGATCGCCGCCGCGCTGAATATGAGTGTTGAGAGCGTCAACACCCGCCTGAGCCGCGGGCGTGACCGCCTGCGCCGCCAACTGACCGAGAAGGGAGTGTACACCCATGCGTAACAAAAATTTTGATGCCGATTTGTTGAAAACGCTGAATGAGCAGCCGATGCCCGCCGCCCCGCTGACCGATGATGAATTTGCCCGCGTGCTGGACGCGGCCTGCGCCAAGCTGCCGCAGGCAAAAAAGACCGTCAAGCGCCGTTTTCCATGGGGGCGGGTGGCCGCAGCAGCCGCAGCCTGCATGGCTGTGGGGCTGGGCAGTGTCAACTTTGCCGCCCCCGCCGTGGCCGAGCAGCTGCCTGTGGTGGGCAGCCTGTTCAGCTGGCTGAACCGCGGCGGGCAGGAGGACTACACCTCGCTGCACAGCGAGCAGCTGAATAAATACGCCGAGACGGTGGAGGCCACCGCAGAGAGCGCCGGCAGCCCCTACACCCTGACACTGGGGCAGGTGTTTAACGATGGCGATTGGCTGCGCATCAGCCTGATGCTGACCGCCGAGGACGATAGTCTGGCCGGGTTCAACGCCATCGGCCCCAGCGAGGACGCCGTAGAAAAGGCGCTGCAGAACGGCGGCGGGCAGTACGGCACGCTGGTGCTGGACAACGGCACGGAATTGAACGGCGGTGTTACCTTTGAAAAACGCGATGACCGCACCTTTGTGACGGGCATCAATTATGAGCTGTTCCTTGCACCCGATGATTTGGCCGGGCACACGGCAACGCTGACGCTGTCCGACCTCGTGGCCTGCAACAAGAGTATTCTCGAAACCGATGGCAAGAACTATTGGCACTATGACTATGCCGACCAGACCCCGCTGCCCGGCAGCTACACGCTGACCTTTACCATTCCCGAGGTCAGCGATGCAGGCGTGCGCACGATGGAAACGCCCGTGGAACAAAACGGCATCACCCTGCAAAGCGTCACGGCCACGCCCGCCGCAACGAAAGTGCTGCTGAGCTTCCCGGCGGAACAGCATTGGGTGAATGTGAGGCTGTTCACCGAGGATGGCACGGAGCTGGGGCACGAGCGCGGCGATGGCGGCTGGTGGACGGACGGCGCATGGACGGCCGACCCGGCGGACTTCGACCACCCGGAACAATGCACCAAGGCCAGCTATGACTACTTTGCTGCCGTGCCCGAAAACTGCCGCAGCCTGACGGTAAAGGTCTACGATTTTGACACCGATGCAGAGCTGATGACCTTTACCGTGGAGCTGCCGTAAAGGTTTCCCCCTCGGGGGAAGCTGTCCGCGAAGCGGACTGATGAGGGGCGGCCTTGCCCGATTGAGTCCTGTGGGGCAATGACGACACGTGCACCCCTCATCCGGCCCTGCGGGGCCACCTTCCAGTCTACGCGCTAAGAGCCGCCTTCGGCGGTTGCGCTCCGACACGCGCCTGCGGGCGCAGCCCAAGGGGGAAGGCAGGGGGTTACTCCATCACCTCACACCCCGGAAAGTACCACTCCAAAATCTCCCGCCAATCCTTGCCGTCCTCGGCCATGGCCTTTGCACCGTACTGGCTCAACCCGACGCCGTGGCCGTAGCCGTGGGTCGTAAAAACAAACGCATTCTCCCCAGGATCATACGCCACCGTGAACGCCGCGGATCGCAGGCTGAACGCGTTGCGCAGCTTTGTCCCGGTGAACACCTGCCCGCAGAGCGGCATCTGCGCCACATAGCCCGCTGCGTCCGATACGCCCCCGCCGAACCAATCGGCGGGGGCGTTTGGTATCTCGTCGGCATCCAGCCCCAGCGCCAGCAGGACGCTGTACACCTGCTCGGCACTGTACGTGACGGCAGTCTCAAACCCCGGCGCGTCGGCGTCCCAGGGCGACGACACCCCCTGTAAGTACGGCACGGCGGTCAGCCAGACGTTCTGGCTTGCCTCGGTCTGCCCGGCGCTGATGCTGTGGTAGCACGCAGCGGCGGGGGAGCCCTCCCAGCAGAGCACTGCCCCGGCGGCTTGGTCTGCCAGTGCGGCCAGCCTACTATAATACGTAGAAAATTCGCCGTCCCACCGCGCCCGCAGCACCTCGGCCGTCGTCCAGCCCGCGCACTGGGCGCTGTTGCAGCTGAACGCCGCGTCGCCCAGGCTCAGCGCGTAGCTGTGGGCGGCCACCATCTGGGCTAAAATCGCGTCGTCGGGCCAGTCGGGCGGCAGCTCACAGGCGGCTGTGCCGATGAGAAAATCCTGCACGGAAACCGAAGCGTTCTCCCCATCGTCACAAATCAAAATGGGCGCAGATGCGTTAAAGTTGCGCTGCATGGGGGTGGCGGTGTACACTGGCAGCGGCGTGGCGGCAGGCTCGGGCAGCACCTCGGGCGGCGGGGTGGTACTCTGTAAATCGGTGGTGGCGGGCTTGGCCAGTGGCAGGGCGGCAAAGGGCGCGGCAAGGGCCAGCAGGCCGAACACTACGGCCCGGCGAAATGTTTTTTTCAAGGGGCGTGCCCTCCTTGCAATTTGCGGCGCAGGGCGGTACAATAGGAATATCCCGCGCGGCTTGTCCTATATATATGCGGCGGCCGCGCCCTGTATGAAATGAGGAACTTTCATGAAAAATAAACATCCCAACGCCATTGTGGTGCTGGCCCTGGGTTTTGCTATGGCGGGGCTGCACCTGGCCGACCTGCTGCTCTGGTCCGACGCCGAAACCGGCTTTGCCACGGCGGGCTCGGTCTGGCTGCGGTACATCCCCTGGCTGGCGGCGCTGGTGCTGCCCTATCTGCCCGCCCGCCGTGCGGCAAACCAGCCGACCGGTTTGCAGGACACCTGCCCGCCGCTGGGGCTGTGTATGGTGCTGGCCGGGGCGGCGCTGGTCACAAGCGGCGTGGCCATGGGGCCGGTGGCAAAATACGCGGTGCAGTACCCGGAAATGTTCTCCACCGACTACCCGACCTGGGCGGCCTGGGCCGATTTATTGCTGCCGGTTTTGTGCGGCGCATGGCTGCTATATTACGGCGGCCGGGCGTTCAAGGGTTTTGGGATGCAGCGGCAAAAGCTGGGCAGCCCGCTGTTTGCCGGCACGGTGCCGCTCTATTTTTTGTGGAAATTGATTTGGCGGTTCCAGTTCACGCCCGCGTCGGTCTACCGTATGCCCTGCGCACTGCGGGTGCTCAGCGCGGCAGCAGCGCTGCTGTTTGCCGTGGTGTTGATCAAAGTGTTCCTTGTGCCGGGGCTGCCCTGCGGCCACACGCTGTACGCGGCGGGCACCGGGGCATATCTGCTCTGCACCGGGCTGGAACTGACCCAGACCCTGTTTGAAGCAGCCCACGATATGCTGACCCTGCCCGATTTGGCGGCAGGATTGGGTATTGGGTTGCTTGGCCTGTGCGGACTGTTTTGTGCGTGGGAAGCCTGCGGGGAAGAAATGGAATAAAGGAAAAGCTGCAAAGCCCCTCCGACCATCGCTGGCGCTCGGCTACCTCCCCTGTAAGGGGAGGCCGGTCGAGCCTGCGAGGCCTGAGGGGCTTTTTGCGCGGCCACTATTCCACATCCTCCACACAAAAACCCTGCAAATACACCCGGAGCGGGCTGTATCGGTCCAATACCAGTGCATCCGCATCGGGCGGCGGCGTCAGCGGCAGGGTAGGGGAGAGTGCCAGCCGCACCGCTGCGGCGTACCGTGCCCCGGCGGCGGTCACATACGGCCCGCAGCGGTGCAAAAGCGCGGGCAGGTCGCCGGGCATCCGCACGGGGCTGCCGCCCTGTAAGGCCAGCACGGCGCTGTCACCCTGGGACAGCAGCCGCACCACGGCCCGGCCCTCGCTGCGCAGCACCCCGCGCAAAAACGTCAGCACCGTGCCCTGCAAAAGCCCGCGGGGCACGGCGGCGGGCAGCGGGGCATCTGTGCCGCAGAAATACAGCCACCCGGCGCGGTAGGCGGCCAGCTCCCGCGCGGCGGCACACAGCGCGTCCAATTCTGCGTTCAGCTCCAGCGCATGGGCGGGCGGGGGCGCAGTCAGGGCCTCGGCAGTCAACACCAGCCGCAGCGAGGGTATAATATCCGCCCCGCGGGCCGCAGCCGCCGCCAGCGCCGCCCGCGTCGGGCCGAAAAATGGCATAGCACTCACCTCTCCCCATCCGGTGCGAAATTTACCCTTAGTCTGCCCCAACCGACCCCAAAACCGGGCTGGAAATGGCTGGGATTTCAAAATTTCTGTGGATTTTTTGAAAAATCGTGTTAAAAGAATAACAGACCCCCTTGCAGAATTGTGAAAAATAGGGTACAATAGTATCATACCGACGAGCGGGGAACCGCTCATAAGGTGAAAAAGACAAATCTTGGGAGGATTTCACTATGGCTGTTAAAGTTGCTATCAATGGTTTTGGCCGTATCGGCCGTCTGGCTTTCCGTCAGATGTTTGAGGCTGACGGCTACGAAGTTGTCGCCATCAACGATCTGACCAGCCCCGCTATGCTGGCTCACCTGCTGAAGTACGACACTGCACAGGGTTCTTTCCTGGGCAAGATCGGCGAGAACAAGCACACCGTTGAGGCTGGCGAGGATTACATCGTCGTCGACGGCAAGAAGATCACCATCTACGCAATTAAGGATGCTAAGGATTGCCCCTGGGGCGAGCTGGGCATCGACGTCGTTCTGGAGTGCACCGGCTTCTACACCAGCAAGGCTAAGGCTGAGGCTCACATCCAGGCTGGCGCCCGCAAGGTCGTTATCTCTGCTCCCGCCGGCAACGACCTGAAGACCATCGTCTACTCCGTCAACGAGAAGACCCTGACCGCTGACGATCAGGTCATCTCCGCTGCTTCCTGCACCACCAACTGCCTGGCCCCCATGGCCGACACCCTGAACAAGGCCTTCCCCATCGTCTCCGGCATCATGACCACCGTTCATGCTTACACCGGCGACCAGATGATCCTGGACGGCCCGCAGCGCAAGGGCGACCTGCGCCGCGCTCGTGCTGGTGCTCAGAACATCGTTCCTAACTCCACCGGCGCTGCCAAGGCCATCGGCCTGGTCATCCCCGAGCTGAACGGCAAGCTGATTGGCTCTGCTCAGCGCGTTCCCGTCCCCACCGGCTCCACCACCATTCTGGTTGCCGTTGTCAAGGGCAAGGACGTCACCAAGGAAGCTATCAACGCCGCTATGAAGGCTGCTTCTTCTGAGAGCTTCGGCTACAACGAGGATCCGATCGTCTCTTCCGATGTTATCGGTATGCGCTATGGCTCCCTGTTCGATGCTACCCAGACCATGGTCGCTAAGATCGACGACGACACCTATCAGGTTCAGGTCGTTTCTTGGTACGACAACGAGAACTCCTACACCTCTCAGATGGTTCGCACCATTAAGTACTTCGCTGAGCTGTAATCGAAAGATTTCTGCGAAGTATCGCACTAAAATAAACATCCAATCAACAGTTGACCGCGCCGCTTAACCGCCGCGCCGCGCAAAACTCAGTTTTGCTACGACAATTGTTGAGAAAAATCGTAGCTCAACTACGATAGATGTTATAGTACGATGTAAGCCCCTTTTGGCTGCTGTATGGCAGTTGAAAGGGGCTTTTTTAATGTTACTCGCTGATGCTTGCACCGAATATGTTTTTAGCTGCAAAGTGCGCCGCTTGTCTGAGAAAACAATAGACAACTACCGTAAACAAATTCTTTACTGGAATCGCTACCTTGATGAAGTGTGTGATGTTCAAGAGGTAGAGAAAGTACGGCCCATTCATATCAAGAATTTTATTATCCTAAAGGAAAAGGACAAGAGGAAACCCGTCTATATCAATGACTTGCTGAAAGCCTACCGCAGCTTTTTCAACTACTGCGTAGAAGAAGAATATATAGACGAATCGCCCCTTGCAAAAGTAAAGAATGTAAAAGAACCGCGCGTAATTATCAACACCTTCACCCTAACAGACATTAAAAAGATGCTGGACTATTATAGCGGCGCGGATTATCTTTCGGTGCGCAATCGGGCGATACTCGCCGCGCTATTTGATTCTGGTATACGCTGTGCGGAACTAATGAGCCTTACGGATGATAAAGTGCGCGAGGATTATATGTTGATTCACGGCAAGGGCGATAAAGAGCGTGTAGTGCCTAAATCGCCGTTTTTGTCTAAGTGTATGATACGATACCAGAGAGCAAGAGAAAGCTATTTTGCGGGCAAATTGCCGCCGCAGGGGTATACGTTTTTAAGCAAGACAGGGAAGAAACTGACCCATGAATCCGTTGCTAAAATCGTGCGTAATGCGTCAAGAGCAGCAAAGGTAGATAGGTCGGTACGCGCCAGTCCGCACACTTGCCGCCACACTTTTGCACAGCTACAGTTGAAAGATGGAATTGACCTCTATACCCTTAGCCGCTTGATGGGCCATGAGAATATAGCCATCACACAGCGCTATTTGCGCGGCATGAAAGACGATTCAATACTTCAAGAGGGAAACAAGCACAGTCCTTTAATGCGGCTGTAAAATAGTAGGCAGATTCTACAATATCTTAGAAAATTCTATCAATAGGTAAACAGATAGTCAGCCAGTTGTTGAAAATTCTGGCTGACTTTTTCTATGCGCGGAAATGGGCGGCAATCTGAAAGATTGACGCATTAATTAATTGAATAGAACAAATTTGCGGAGACAATTTATTGAAAAAAGAACGATGTTATGATATAATATTTATAGAAGATGAGAAAAGAAACCATCTTCTAAGATTGGGCGGGCTATCGTAAAAAATTATGCGCATCGCGCATAATTTTTCACAGATAGCTGGAAAAATTTAAAATTACACACATTTTTACGAGATTCTCTATTTACATCGTAGAAAAGTATGAAAAGGAGTAATTCTATGTATAAGAATTCTTAGGTTCTACAAGGATTTAACAACAATAAACAAGAAATGCTGTACCTTTCAGACGCAATCAGAGGGGAATATGTACAAGATGAGTTTAATGTGATTGAAGCCCCATGCGGTTGCGGTAAGACAGAATACGCAGTCAACAAACTTCCCTACGAGATTTTAGGCAGTAAACCGCAGTTTAACAAAGTGCTGTATTTGATTGATACTTGCGCAGGACGACACAGCATTGTTGCAAAGCACCCAGAAAAGGCCCGCTGCTATGATAACATCATTGATAACGGCGGTAGGCGGTTTGATGGTTTTGATGCAAATAGAATTGTTGTAATTACCTATGCTAAATTGGGCGTTGAGGTGCGCCGCAATCCAGATTTCTTAAGGCAGTTTGATTTGATTATTGCTGACGAGTTCCATAATATTCATTGGCCTATTCCCTATGAGCGCGGCATAATCAAAACAAACTATCCCTATTTAACAAGTAGTGAAGTTGATGCGCAGCTAAAAGAACGCTGCAATAACTATCATGCGATGATGGCATTGTCTCGCGCCGCCGTGAATCCGTCTACTATTGTTGTGGGCATGAGCGCCACACCTTACGACATTGAAACATGGGCAGAATGGCAAGATGTGCCGTTCACCTATATGAAGATTGCGCCGAATATTAGACATTACACAGCACAGAACACTGTTCCCTATAGCCATGTGGACGGCTTGATCAAAAAGCTGCCAGAGGGGCAGAAAACGCTATTCTATGCGGCACACATTACGGATATAAAGAAGTTTCAAAAGGAATGTGAAACGGCTGGATTGCGCTGTGCGTCTGTGTGGAGTGTAAATAACACAGATAATCCTATGACGGCCGAACAGCTAAAAATTAGAAACGCCATCATAGAAACGAATGAGTTTCCAGAAAATGTTGATGTACTATTTATCAACAAAAGCATGGAGACAGCCATTAACATTTACACACCTGTGCCGAATGTGGTTGTACACTCAGCAAACAAGAGCGCACAAGTACAGGCGCGTGGACGTATCAGAAATGATATTGAAAATCTGTATGTACTTACGCCAGACACGCGCTATATAGATTTGACAGACCGCCGCATCAATGACTTCTTTAATAAGCCGCTTGATGTAGAGCAAAAGGCAGCGTTGGTGCAGGTCGTTGGGCTGAAAGATAGTCAATCACATAAAGTGGGCTGGCCTACGCTGAAAAAGGCGCTATGTGAGAATGGCTGCACGATTTTGACGCACCGCATGGGGACAAAAAACTATGATGTGATTGTGCCGCCAGATAGTGTTGAGGACTGATAAAGCACGGTTGTCCTAATGCCTGCCCTAGTGTGCGGCGCTTGTCTAGTGGTGTGCTTTTGAAATAGAGCAAATGAGTGGAATCCTCTAATATATCCCCCTATATATGGGATTTGTGTGCAACAATAATATATAAAATGCATGACCCCCGGCGGATAAAAAATAAACCGCCGGGGGTCGTTGAATTTTGTGGCAACATATAGCGGTATAACGATAAAACCATATATAGTGTATGCCGCTTTTGAAACTTGATAGGATTATAAATGTACCTATAAGACGGGCTGTGCTATAATATAAACATCGAAGGGAGATAAAACAAAAACACAAAAACTCCCACACAAACAGCGTCCACGGCATACAGTGGAAGAAAGAGGTTTATTATGACTCAGCAGAAGATTAAGTTTGATTTCACCGAGAATACCATTAAGGTTGATGAGAAGTTCTATAAGAAAGCGCAGAATTATGGTACGGAAGAGTACAGAGTATTGACAAAGATTTGTGCTGAACACCCCACCGCCAGCGTTATGACGGTTCGCCGTGAGGGTAACTATAACCGCGTTACGATTAAGGCCATGGAAGACTTTTTGACTAAGTATGATGCGGATGCTCTTGATGAACTGCACAAGCTGTGCAACGAGACGAAAATGACCGTTTCCAAGACGGGTCGCCCCTACAAAAAGAACAACATGGGAACGATTCGCAAGTGGTTTATGAGCAACTACAGTGACGCTTACAAGGCTGACATGAAAGTGAAAGAAGCAAAGGCCGAAAGAGACAAGGCGGTTGCTGACGCAATCAATGCAGCCAAAAAAGCAGAGAAGGCAGACACCCCTGCGCAGAATCAGTAAGGGGGTCTGACAAATGATTTACGCAAAACTGAATAACAAGAGAAAGGGGACGCAACGAAAATGCGCCCTCTTTTTTATATTCTAAGTGGTAGCGTGATTCGATTTGGGATAGCGTTTTGTTGTGTCTGTCTGAAACAAGATATAATCGACACTTACATTGTAAAGATTAGCCAAAAGAACCAAAATTTCAGCGGTAAGTTGCTGTGTTCCTGTTTCGAGGTAGCTGTACTTGCGTTGAGTAATGCCGATGCAATCCGCAACATATTGTTGAGTATAGTCGTGGTCTTCGCGCAAAGCCTTAATACGATTCATCATAAACAAGTCCTATCTGATGCCTTTTGATATAGAGCATATAATAGATAGTATTTGTCTATTGACTTTTAGATAAAATTTATCTAAAATGATGGTAAGGCATTGTCTACTATGACAGCGAAAGGATGAAAAAAGTTATGTTATGCAAGAAATGTGGTAAAGAAATCCAAGAGGATACTAAGTTTTGCCCAAATTGTGGAACAAAGGTTGAGGAAAAAGAAGAAACATTAGAGGATATACTTTCGGGGAGTGTAAAGCCAAGCGAAGGTTATCCTGCAAGCGGCACTATTCAAGCTGTAGACGGTCAGCCCGCCGCAGGGAGTTTGAACGCTAATGCAGGCAATATGAAATTCTGCTCACATTGCGGTAAACAAATTTTGAAAGATGCGGTTGTTTGCCCACATTGCGGTTGTGCCACCGAATCAAAAGCAAGCGTGACAGATGAACCCAACAAAGGGCTGAATATCATTTCTTTTTTACTGCCTATTGTGGGTGCGATTTTGTATCTTGTCTACCATGAGAAAGAACCAAAAAAGGCTGCCGCTGCTGGTAAATGGGCACTGTATGGTTTAGGCTTTTCTGTAATCTGCTATGTTCTGTTGGTTGCTTGCACAGCAATGATATGATGATGAAGGGGCACAATTATGATTTGTAAAAAGTGCGGCTGCCGCGTGAGCGATTCAGCTGCGTTCTGTGATAAATGCGGCGCTTCTATGGCTGAATTTGGACAAAAGGAAGTAAGCGCACCACAAAAAGCCAAGTCGCCAGAAGAAAGAAAAAAGAAGATAATTATAATAGCCCTGATTGTTTTAGGCGTACTGGCCGTCCTTTTCGGAGTGAAAAAGATTGCGGTTGCAAATAAGGCAGTGAAGGCAATACGAAGCGAGTATTTGGTTACTTCTGGCGTGGAAGGAGTTTATATCGAGCATTATACACTCGGTCTTGACAATGTGTATGTGGTATTCAATGATGGAAAAAATTATGTTTGCCATGTGCGCGGCATGAATACGGTCGAAATTTTGACAAGAAGCAATTACCCCTATGGGACAGGCGAAGAAAAGACCAAACTTTATGAATCAATGGCAAGCCGTATTAAAGAACATGGGCTGCCGATAGCGCCTGTATTTGTGATTGGGTCATAAAGAAAAATAATTTGCCACAGATATTGGAAAAGGCGCTTGCCCCTAAAACAGAGGTGAGTGCCTTTTACTTTACTCTTGATGTAAATTTAGAGTATACCCTATCTTTACGCCGCCAAAAGCCCCAAAAACGTAAAAATAGAGTTGGTTTTCAAATTGTTTTACAAAACGTAAATGAAGTCCAGACTATGGGACTTTTACTATGGTATAATAATAGTAGAAAGCGAAGGGAGAACGTAAAAATGAAAATCGCCTATGTTCGTGTGTCTACTGTTGAGCAAAACGAAGCCCGCCAGATTGAAGCGCTGAAAAAGTACGATGTGGACAAGTGGTTTACGGAAAAGGTATCTGCAAAAGATACGAACCGTCCGCAGCTGCAAGCAATGATTGATTTTGCGCGTGAGGGTGACACGATTTACATTCACGATTTCAGCCGCTTGGCGCGTTCTACTGCCGACCTCTTGAAGCTGGTGGAGCAACTACAGGCAAAGGGTGTGCATCTTGTCAGTAATAAAGAGAACATCGATACCAGCACCCCAACAGGACGATTGATGCTTACAATGATTGGTGCAATCAATGAGTTTGAGCGCTGCAACCTCTTGGAACGCCAGCGCGAGGGTATCGCTATTGCAAAAGCACAAGGCAAGTTCAAAGGCCGCAAAGAGGTCAAAGCGGACGATTTCGCCGCACAGTATCAGCGCTATTTGAACCGCGAGTTGAACAAGGCACAGCTTGCAAAAACGCTTGGAATTTCGCGCCCTACGCTTGATAAACTGATTCGTCAGCATACCACCGCATAAACCGTTACAGCCCCTCTCAGCGCCGCGCAGCGGCGTTAGAGGGAGTATATAAAACAGGCTGGAAAGCCGCAATAAAGCAATAGAAAGAGGGTAGAAAAAGCAAGAATCCTGCTACGAAGGTCAACACCTAAATAAAGAAATAAAGAAGTTTCCCAACTACGACAATTGTTGTGAAATTTCTCTACGAAAAAAGAAAGCATACAGCCACCAAAAGGGCGTAAAAACAGCTATACAGCGATAATAATTGATGGAACACCTATCAGGTTCAGGTCGTTTCTTGGTACGACAACGAGAACTCCTACACCTCTCAGATGGTCCGCACCATTAAGTACTTCGCTGAGCTGTAATCTGCGAGTAGCTTAACTGCGAATAGCAAATAGCTGAAACCGCCCTCTCCGGGTCAAACCGGAGAGGGCGGTTTTTGGTTACGGTTTATTGCGTTCGCTGATGTAGTCTATCAGATTGTAAACCAAGCGCTTTTCCTGCTCAGTCATGCCGCGCAGACTGATTTGTTCTTCTGCGGTCAAACCGAGTATATCGTCCGTGGTGGTGTGGAACAGCTGTGCCATTTCCACAAGGTAGACTGCTGTGGGGGAGGATAACTCCATTTCCCACGCATTGACGCTGGCGCGCGTTATCCCCAGCTTGCGGGCCAGTGCGGCCTGGAAAAGCCCCATGTTTTCCCGCAGCCGTTTGATATTGTCAGAAATCAAGCTATCACGTCCATTCAAGTGTACAGCAGAATAATAAACAAACCGCAAGGAAAAAATCTTCACGCAGATCGTCAAAAAACGGTGCGCAATTCTGCGCAACCGGTTGACGCCGAACCTGCTATTTGTTACAATGGTAACGAACCCTGTATACAAAAGAATGGAGGAAAGTATCTATGCTGCAATCCCTGAAGCAGAAAACCCTGGTCGGCAAGCTGTGGGCCATCATCGTCCTGGCTGTGGCGGCCATTTTCATCGGCGTGGTGTTCGGACCCGGCATCGCAAAAATGATCGCTGGGCCGACCCATTTCGCACCGCTGGATGACCATGACGTCCTTTCCCTGCAAGGACAGTATCTCGAGGCGGACATTGACACCCTGATTGACTACTACGCCGAGACCGTCGTGAGCGAGAGCGGCAGGCCGGACAAGGTCAGCGCCCGCGAGTACATCATGCCGGTCAACACCCCCGACGCCACCGTCTACATCGGTGTGGAAGTGCCCAAGCCCAAAATCAGCGACGCCGAGGCGGTCGTTGCCGATACCGAGCGGCTTATCGATGACGAGGACGGCAGTTATGAGTGGGACGGCTCCTACGTGTCGGTGCGCGGCACGCTGCAGCCCATGGATGATGAGACCCGGCAGCTGTGGGAAGATTACTTCATTGACGCCGGTTTTAGCTATGATGATATCGGTCTGTTTGACGACTGCACAGCCCTTCCGCTGGTGCTGACCGACGGCGAAATCGACGGCCAGGACACGTTTGTGTATGGTTTTATGGGCGTCATCGGCGTTCTGCTGGTGGTGCTGGCAATCTGGCTCGTGGTTCATTCCCTGACCGGTGGCTTCCAGAAGCAGATTCGCAACTACATCAAGGCTTCGGACGACCCGCAGGCCACCGAGCAGGCCCTCGACCGCTTCTACGAGGACACGATGCAGGATGGCAAGGTCCGCATGAACCGCAGCTGGCTGATGTACGACAAGGGCGGCGATTCCTGGGTGCTGGCCGGTGACGACGTGGTCTGGGCCTACCAGTACACAGTGCGCCACAAAGCTTACGGCATCCTGACCGTGAGGAAAGAGCTGATGGTGCGCGTTTTCGGCGCGAAGGAGAAACGTGCCTGCCACGATATCTACGTCCGCAATGAGGACGAAGCGCAGGAGATTCTACGCCAGATGCAGAGCACCTACCCGGATGCGCTGATCGGCTACGACCAGGACATTGAGCGCAAGTATCACGCCAACCCGGCGGCGTTCCACCAGGCGGTCATCACTGCCCGCCATGCCCCAGCTGCCCCGGCCCAGCCTGCCGAACCCCAGGCAGGGGTGACAGGCGAGCCGGAGAGCAAGCCGCTGTATACCTAAGGCAATACCGCACAATTCCCGCCTAACGGCTCAAGCACCGCTCCGGCGGCTGCGGCACGGCATCTGCGTTGCCAAAATGCTCGATAAGACATCCAGTATTATCTGCGCTTTTGGCTTAGCAGCTGCCGCACCTCGCTCGCCGTATCGGCACTTAGAATTATGCGGTATTGCCCTAAAGTAAAAATTGCCCGATGGCACTTGATGCCATCGGGCAATTTTTTGGGCAAAATTTACTTCTGCGCTTCTTTTTCGGCTTTCTCCGCAAACGCAATCATCTTGCTGTACGTTTCCTCGCTCAGGTCGTGCTCGACCTTGCAGGCGTCCTTGGAGGCAGTCTCCGGGTCAACGCCCAGCGCGACGAAGAACGCCGTCAGCTTGCGGTGGCGGCCATAGATGCGCTGGGCAATTTCCATGCCCGGCGCTTCCAGCTTGATAAAACCGTCGGCATCCATCGAAATATAGCCGTTCTCACGCAGGTTTTTCATGGCGACACTGACGCTCGGCTTGGAGAAGCCCATCGCCACCGCAATATCGATCGAGCGCACAGAACCTTTCTGTTCCTGCAGCATCAGAATTTTTTCGAGATAATCCTCTGCGGATTCGTGAATATTCATGGGCGCAGCCCCCTTCCGAACTGAAATATTGTTCAAATTGTTATTGCATCTATCATACCACACCGCGCGGCAGTTTGCAAGGCTGAATCCGTACAGTTCCGGTAAATGCTGCCGCGGCTTCACCAAGTAAAAGCGCGGTATCATCCTTCAGGATGCGTACTTCCAGCGTGCCGCCGGGCATCTGCACCAAAATCGGCACGCCGCGTCCGCTGCGGCCGGTCAGCACAGCGGAGGCCGCCACGGCGCAGGCCCCGGTCCCGCAGGAGAGCGTGGCCCCGCTGCCGCGCTCCCAGACTGTCACGGCGAAGGCTGTGGGGCTGATCTGCCGCGCGAACTCCACGTTGATGCCCCCGGGGAACGCCGGGTGGTGTTCCAGTTCCCGGCCATACAGGGCCAGGTCAGCCCCCTCGGGCGGGGCATCACCCACAAAAACAACGCAGTGCGGGTTGCCCACGGCCACGCAGTTGGCACGCCAGCTGCGCCCGCCCGTGCAGAGCGGCACATCCAGCAGCGGCCCGCCGCCCAGGTCGGCGGTGCCCACGTCAGCCCCCAGCGCCGAGAAATGCCCCATCTCCACCTGCCATAACCCCGCGCCCACGCGGCGCAGCGTGCGCCGCCCGGCGTTGGGCGTGTCGATGCGGATGCAGTCCCGCCGGACGCCGTGGGCGTATAAAAATTCCGCTACACAGCGTACACCGTTGCCGCACATGGCCCCCTCGCTGCCGTCGGCGTTGAACATCCGCATCGCGGCGTCGCCGTCCGCCAGCAGCGGGGGACAGATAAAAATGACCCCATCGGCCCCCACGGAAAAATGCCGTCGGGACAGCGCCACGGCCAGCGCGGCGGCGTTTGGCGGCAGCCCGGCGGCGCGGCAGTCCAGGTAGATATAATCGTTGCCGGCGGCCTGCATTTTGGTAAAATTCAGTTCCACATGCCCACCTCCCGGCCCATCGTATGCAGCTTGCATAAAATTTAACACTTACCCCCTTGACATTCAGCCGCAGATACGCTATATATTAAATGTATATCTGTGTTTATAAAGGAGTTAAATTATGGATTCCGAAGTTTTCAGCCGCATCCGTGGCTATCTGGCAGAACAGCTGGAAGTCGATCCTGAGAAGATCACCCCCGACAGCGACATCGTCAACGATTTCGGCGCGGACAGCCTGGATGTTATCGATATGATCACCGTCCTGTCCGACGAGTTCGGCGTTGAGATCCCCGACGAGGATATCGAGAATTTCCACACCGTTGGTGACGTGGTAAATTACCTGGAAGACCGTATGTAATGCTTGCGGCGCTGCTGCCGCGGACAAGTTTAGAATTTGTGTGAGGATTAACAGGAAATGGCAAACGATAAGAAAAAAATGGTCGAAGCGATCACCGCACAGGAGGTCGATTTCGCCCAGTGGTACACCGATATCTGCACCAAGGCCGAGCTGGTCGAGTATTCCAGCGTCAAGGGCTTCGTGGTGCTGCGCCCCTATGGCTACGCCATCTGGGAAAACATCCAGAAGAACCTGGACGCCCGCTTCAAGGCCACCGGCCATGAGAACGTGGCAATGCCCGTGCTCATCCCCGAGAGCCTGCTGAAGAAGGAGGGCGAGCTGGTCAACGGCTTCGCCCCCGAGGTCGCCTGGGTCACGGCCGGCGGCAGTGACCCGCTGGAAGAGCGCCTTGCGGTGCGCCCCACCAGCGAGACGATGTTCTGCGACCATTTCAGCCATGTGCTGCACTCCTACCGCGACCTGCCCATGCTGTACAACCAGTGGTGCAGCGTCGTCCGCTGGGAAAAATCCACCCGCCCCTTCCTGCGCACCCGCGAGTTCTGGTGGCAGGAGGGCCACACCATCCATGAGACCGCCGACGAGGCCAAGGCCGAGACCGAGCAGCAGCTGAACTGCTATGCCGACTTTGCCGAGCATGACCTGTGCATCCCGGTCGTCAAGGGCCGCAAGACCGATAAAGAGAAGTTTGCGGGTGCCGAGGCCACCTACACCATCGAGGCCATGATGAAGGACGGCAAGGCCCTGCAGAGCGGCACGAGCCACTACTTTGGCGATAAGTTCAGCCGCGCCTATGACGTGACCTTCACCGGCCGCGACAACACCCTGCAGTATCCGTTCCAGACCTCCTGGGGTGCGTCCACCCGCCTGATCGGTGCCATCATCATGACCCACGGCGACGACGACGGCCTGATCCTGCCCCCGGCCATCGCGCCCATCCAGGTCGTGATCGTGCCGGTCGCCGCCCACAAGCCCGGCGTGCTGGACAAATGCCGTGAGCTGGCCGCCGAGATCGGCCGGTATGCCCGCGTCAAGCTGGATGACAGCGACAAGCAGCCCGGCTGGAAGTTTGCCCAGTGGGAGATGAAGGGCGTGCCTGTGCGCCTGGAGGTCGGCCCCCGCGATATCGAGAACGGCCAGTGTGTACTGGTTCGCCGCGATACCCGCGAGAAGCAGTTCGTGAAGTTTGAGGAGTTGGCCACCGCCATCCCAGCCGCCATGGACGCCCTGGCGAAGGACCTGTACGAGCGTGCCCTGCAGAACCGCGAGAACCGCACCTACAGCGCCGCCACGATGGACGAGGTCAAGCAGATCGCCAAGGAGCACACCGGCTTCATCAAGACGATGTGGTGCGGCGACCTGGCCTGCGAGGAAGCCATGAAGAGCGAGGCTGGCCTGTCCAGCCGCTGTATGCCCTTTGCCCAGGAGCACTTGAGCGACGTTTGCCCGGTCTGCGGCAAGCCCGCCCAGAAGATGGTCGTCTGGGGCGTAGCGTACTAAGACAAAAAAGGGAACGCTGCGAAGCGTTCCCTTTTTTGGTCAGATAAGAACGAAGAAAGAAAAGGAAAAGGACAGCGCTGCCGCGCTCTTTGCCAAACTCGCTTCTTTCTTCTTGGTTCTCTCTTCTCTTTTCTCTTTCTGGGTGTCTTATGTCCATTCTACTCACAACAGTATTCGTTTACGCCCTCGGTCTGCTGCTCACGGCGGTAGGCAGCCGGCTGGCGGGACGGTGTACCACCTGGTGCTGCGCCCTGCTGGGACTGCCCATGTGGGTCGTGGGCGGCACGGTTGCGCCGTTCTGCCTGGCGCTGCCGCAGCTGATGCTGGCATTTCTGGCGGCCGGTATGTCGGTCACGGCGCTGGCCGTCGGCACTGCGCTGGCGGGCGCCGTCGCTAACCTGGGGCTGGCGCTGGCCGTCTGCCTGCTGAATCGTCGCCGGTATGCCACGGCGGATCGGGACGAGTTTTGCCGCAAATGCCTGTTGCTGCTGGCCGCCTGCGGGGTGCTGGCGGTGTTTGTGCGGGACGGCGAATTGAGCTACACCGGCACCGGCCTGTTGATGCTGCTGTTTGTGCTGTTTATTTTGATGAGCATTGCGTTCCAGCACAACTTTACCTATGGTGAAACGATCGAGGCGGTGTCCACCTCGGATGCCGTGCCCAGCTCGCGCCTGGCCACGAAGGAGTACGGCTACACGGCCCACACGATGGCATTCCCGGTCATGAGCGTGCGGAACTCGCTCAAGAACCTGGCGGGCGTTATTGGCGGGCTGGCGCTGCTGGCGGGCGGAGCTATGGCGCTGGTGTACAGCGCCACCACGCTGGCAAACCTCACCGGCACGATACAGGCCCTGTGGGCGGCGTCGCTCATCAGCTTTGGATTCTGCCTGCCTCTGCTGGCCGAAGCCCTGGAACACCCCCTGGGGTCGGTCTGGAAGCGGTTCACTGTGCGGTGCCGCTACTACCCGCCGGACTCGCTGCCCATCCAGCTGTTGAACAGCGCTATTTTGAACCTGACGCTGGCGCTGCCGATTTCAAGCCTGATGTACCGCCACAAGCTGCCCGTGGGCGCGCAGTTCCGCAGTTACGAGGTGCCGGTCTGCGCCGCCATGGCGCTGGTGCTGCTTCTGCCGCCGCTGTGCAAACACAAGCTCAAGCGCTGGCAGGGCGGGGTATGTATGGCATTGTATTTTGCTTATTTAGCCGCCGCATTGTTTGTGCCGAGAGCGGGGGCGTAAAAAAGTACCCTTGATTCATAACACGAATCAAGGGTATTTTTTTACTTCTTCAACGCCGCGCAGGCTTCTTTGATGATATCCCGCTCGACGAAATGTTCTTTTTTGCCGTGGATGAGCTGGTAATCCTCGTGACCTTTACCTGCAAACAGGACGATGTCGCCTTCCTCGGCCATCCTGACGGCGGCGTAGATGGCCTCGCGGCGGTCGGTGATGCAGGTGTAGGGCGCGCCGGGGGCCATATGGGCGGCAATGTCGCGGATGACATCCTCCGGCGGCTCGTTGTCCGGGTTGTCGCTGGTGATGATGCTGTAATCCGCATAGGCACTGGATGCGTCGGCCAGTTCCTTGCGGCGGACCTGGGTGCGCCCGCCCACCGAGCCGAACACACAAATCAGGCGGTGCGGATTGTAGGCCCGCAGTGTCTTTAATGCGCTGGTCAGAGCCAGGCCGTTGTGACTGTAATCCACGATGAAGGTGCGCCCGGGCAGACCCTGCACGACCTCAAAACGGCCCTGCACCGGGGTGTGGGCCAGCGTGGCAGAGGCCTGGGCGGGCGTTACGCCGAACGCGCCGCATATGGCGATGGCGCACAGTGCGTCTGACGCACTGAACGCACCGGGGGACATGACCTCGACGTGGGTGCTCTGCCCGGCGCAGCGGCAGACGAAATCAATGCCCAGCGCCATACGGTTGCGGTACTGCGCCAGCATCACGCCGCGGTAGTCGGCCTCGGCCTTGATGCCGAAGCTGACCTGCTCGCCCTGGAAACCCTCGCGCATGAAATCGCTGTATGGGTCATCGACGTTATAAACCATCGTGCGGGCGTTGTATTCGGCAAACAGACGGCGCTTGGCGCATTTGTAATCCTCAAAATCCGGGTGCTCGCCGGGGCCGATGTGATCTTCGGACAAATTCGTGAAGGCCACGACCTCAAAGGGTACCCCGTCCACGCGGTGGTGGCGCAGGGCCTGACTGCTGACTTCCAGCACGCAGTGGTGTACGCCCGCGTCCAGCATTTTGCGGAACAGGCGGTGCAGTTCCAGGCTCTCCGGCGTCGTGTTGGCGGTGGCCTCGTGCTGGCCTGCAATGTCCACGCCGTTGGAACCGATGTAGGCGCAGGGCAGCCCTGCCTCGGTCATGATGGCAGCGGTCAGCAGGGCCGTGGTGGTCTTGCCCTTCGTGCCGGTAATGCCAATCAGGTGCAGCTCATCGGCGGGGTTGCCGTAGAAATCTGCACCGATGACGGCAAGCGCCGCGCGGGTATCGTCGGTGACGATCTGCACAGCGTCGGCAGGCAGATCCAGCGTGTGCTCCACCAAAAAGGCACGGCAGCCGTTTTGATAGGCGCTGGCGGCGTAGGTATGACCGTCCAGCCACGCACCCACCAGGCAGACGAACAGCGAACCGGCCGCCGCCTTGCGGGAGTCGTAGGTGATGGCGGTGATATCCATGTCGGACGCGCCGGTGTGGGGGATATGTTTGATAAGGTCGTTGAGTTTCATGAAAAACATCCTTCTTAAAAGCCTTCCCCTGAGGGGGGTGGCCGAGCCTGCGAGGCCGGATGAGGGGCGGGGGGATCGTGGCCGCCCACTTACGGGGTGCATCGGCAGACGTGCCCCTCATCAGTCCGCTTCGCGGACAGCATCTCCCTAAAGGGAGATGCCTTTTCCCTTACTTCTGTACGGGGTAATACTTCTTAAACTTCTTGAACTGCCTTCTCAACTGTTCCAGCACGCAGGCGTAGCGAACCGGGTTCCATAGCAGATCCGGCTTGTACAGCAGGCTGCATGCCTCCTTGTGCTGGGCTTTCAGCGCCTTGGCGCGGGCGACAAGGTCCTTGTCCTCAGTGTAGGTGAAAGCCACCTGCGCGGGCACATGGTGCCAGAACACCTCGTTCTTGTTCAGCACGCAGTCGGTGCCGCCGTCACTCCACTTTTCCACGACCAGGCGTGCAATGTTCATGCCGGTGGCGGTTACATAGTAGTTGCTGCGGCCCTGGCGCAGATTGATCTCAAACACGCGGTAGTCGCCGGGGGTGCCGCTGTACTTGATGTCAAAGTTGGAAAAACCGGTGTAGTGGCAGGCTTCCAGCATATTGCGGATGTTCTCTACCAGCGGCAGGGAGGTCGTGTCCTCGCTGACGATGGCGGCGTGGTTGCCCAGACCGTGGGGGGTGTGCTCCTCGACCATCGTGTGGCCCAAGCACATAGCGCGGACCTTGCCGTTCTCGTCAGAGAATGCGGTCAGCACGCGCATATGGTCATCGCCGCCCGGCACCATCTTTTGCAGCACCATCCGGTCCGGGTAGCCGCTGGCGTAAATGGTTTTCACGATCTCGGCGGCCTCGGCGGGGGTGGCGGCGGTGTAGACCTTCTTCATCGTGTCAAAGGGGTGCTTCCAGTAGTCAACGCTGGACGATGGCTTGACGATGATGGGGTAGGCGAAGCCCAGCTTATCCTCGGTCAGCTCAGCGGCGTCCACCGGCGCGGACAGGATTTTGGAATCCGGGTAGGGGATGCCGAACTTCTCGCAGACTTCATAAAATTCGGCCTTTTTCTGGATGGAGCCGTACAGGTCAGCGGCGGGGCCGGGGGCGATATACTCGGTCAGCTCGGCCTTGCGGCGGATGATCATAGCGGCATAGTCGTCGGTGCAGCCGAACAGATACAGCCGCTTGCCCTTATGCTGCGCGGCGAAATCGTGTAAAATGCGCAGCATCGTGTCCTCGTTGTCCATATCGGGCACGGTGGTAAAGTGCACGATCTTGGAATACTTGGTCGGGGCCATCGGGTAGCGGCCATAGGCGTAGCTCTCGACGCCGTAGGCCTCATGGAAGGCGCGGGCAAAGTTATAGCAGTTCAGGTCTGCACCAAGGAATACAGGGATAATGTCGGACATGGGAAAGTACATCTCCAATTTTCTAAAATAGGCTTCCCCCTCAGGGGAAGGCTCATAAGATTCACGCGTCAAACTTCTCAAAGAACTGCTCATGCCACGTTAAGAACGTGTAGGCGGTCCAGATCTTGCGGCGCTCGTGCTTGGGGTCGCCCAGCATCGCCACCAGCTTGTCCTGGTCGAAATACTCTGCGGCCACGTCGCTGGTAAAGCTCTTGCGCACCTTGGCGGAAAACTCCGGATCCTCGAGCCACTTGGCAATCGGCACCGGGAAGCCTTTTTTCGTGCGGTTGGCCCAGGCGTCGGGCAGGGTCTTGTTGGCGGCGGTACGCAGCACGGCCTTTGTGTCGCCGCGCAGCTTGTAGCTGTCGGGGTAGCACTCGGCCTCGCGCAGGACCTCGCGGTCGAGGTAGGGCACGCGCAGTTCCAGGCTGTGGGCCATACTCATTTTGTCGGCCTTCAGCAGAATATCGCCGGGCAGCCAGAGATTCAGGTCGAGGTACTGCTTCTTTTCCAGCTCGCTCAAATCTTTCACGCGGTCGTAGATCGGCGCGGCGACCTCGCGGGCCGTGGGGCCGACGCGGTACTTCGGCTTCAGAATATCGTAGGCGTCCTTCTCCTCAAAGACGTGGGCCTGGCCGATGAACCAATCCTCGGGGCGTCCGCTGCCCTTGATGATGAAGTCGTGGCCCTTGAAGTAGGGCAGGTGCTGGCTCACGTCGCTGGCCAGATGGCGCAGCGGTGCGGGCACGTGCTTGTACTTCTGCATCAGCGGCGTGTCGGCGTACCACTCGTAGCCTGCGTAGATTTCGTCCGCGCCCTCGCCGGAGAGCACGACCGTGACGTGCTGACGGGCCAGCTGGCACAGGAAGTAGAGCGGCACGCTGGACGGGTTGGACTGCGGCTCGTCCATGTGGTACTGGATGTCCGCAAAAGCGTCGAGGCACTGCTCCTTCGTCAGCATTTCGCGGTAGTTCTTGATGCCGAGCTTTTGGGAAAGCTCGCCTGCCTCGGTCGTCTCGTCAAACTTATGCGTGCCGTCGGGGCTGGCAAAGCCGACGGAAAACGTCTCGTCGGGCATCAGGCAGGCCGTGATATAGCTGGAATCGACGCCGCCGGACAGAAACGAACCGACCTTGACATCGCTGATGCGGTGGGCGGCCACGCTCTCCCGCACGCGGGCGTCGATCTGGTCGGCGCACTGCTCGTAGGAAAGGGTGGTGGGGTGGCGGAAATCCGCATCCCAGTAGCGCTCAATCTGCATCCGGCCGTCTTTGTAGGTGAACCAGTGGGCGGGGGGCAGTTTGTAGGTGCCCTTGAAGAACGTCTCGTTCATGGCGCTGTACTGGAAGGTCAGGTAGGGGCGCAGTGCCTCGGCGTTGACCTCGCGGCGGAAACCGGGGTGCTCCAGCAGGCTTTTGATCTCGCTGCCAAACAGCAGCTCGCCCGCGTCGGTTTGGGTGTAATAGAACGGCTTTATGCCGAAAATATCCCGTGCGCCGTACATTTCGTTGGTTTTCGTATCCCACACGACAAAGGCAAACATACCGCGCAGCTTGGCAGCCAGTGCCGTGCCGTATTCCTCATAGCCGTGGATGATGACCTCGGTGTCGCAGTGGGTCTTGAAGATATGGCCCTTGGCCTGCAATTCGGTACGCAGATCCATGAAGTTGTAAATTTCGCCGTTGAACACGCAGACAACGGTGCCGTCCTCGTTGTACATCGGCTGCTTGCCCGCGGCCAGGTCAATGATGCTCAGGCGGCGGAAGCCCAGCGCAATGGCCGTGCGCGGGTCATCGCCGCTGATGTGGTAGCCTTCCATATCGGGACCGCGGTGGATGATGCGATCCGCCATTTTGTGCAGGATGGCCTCGCGCTGTTCACGCAGACCGGTAAAGCCAACAAAACCACACATGGTAAATTTCCCTTTCTCTCTATATAGGCTATATAGGCACAATGATAAATTTTAACTTATATATTTGTATATTGTACCACAGAATAGAGGAAAAGAAAAGTGGTCGTAAAGAAAAAAGGACGCAGCGGAATGCTGCGCCCTTGCGAGGGTTATGTGGGTGGCAGGGGCGAGGTAGCAAAGCCCCTGCATTACAATTACTCTTTATCCTCGGTCGTAACCTTATCGGTCTTGCCTTCGCCGTCCAGCGCTTCTTCCAGGGTGTGCCATGCCAGCACGGCGCACTTGACACGGGCGGGGACGTGGGCGATGCCCTGCAAAGCGGCAACATCCTCCAAATCGTCCAGCTCCTCCGGCGTGATCTTGCCCTTGATCATCTGGAAATACAGGCTGATGAGGCGGTGCGCATCCTCGACGGTGCGGCCCTTGACCAGGTCAATCATCAGCGAAGCCGACGCCTGGGAAATCGCGCAGCCGGAGCCAATGAAACCGGCGTCCTCAATTTTGCCGTCCTTCACGCGCAGCTGCAGCGTGATATCGTCGCCGCAGCTGGGGTTCACGCCCTCCAGGCTGTGGGTCGCCCCCTCGACCGGGTGGCGGTTCTCCTTGCTGCGGCTGTTCTCGGTAATGATCTGGGTATACAGTTCGTTCAGGTTCACAGGCCCATCACCTTTCTGACATTTTCAAGATTTTCCAGCAGGGCGTCCACGTCCTCGGGCGTGTTGTAGATCGCCACGCTGGCGCGGCAGCAGCTGCCGATGCCCAGGAATTCCATCAAGGGCTGGGCACAGTGATGCCCGGCGCGCACGGCCACGCCGCCCGCATCCAGAATCGTCGCCACGTCGTGGGGGTGTACCTCGTTGACGTTGAAGCTGACGACGCCGTAGCGGCCGTCTGCCACAGGCTCGCCGTAGACAGTCAGCCACGGCATGGCGCGCATACCGGCCAGCATACGGTCCAGCAGCGCATGCTCGTGTGCTTCCATGGCCTGCCAGCCGATGCCGTTCATGTAGTCGATGGCGGCGGCAAAGCCGACCTCACCGCCGACGTTGCGGGTGCCGGCCTCAAACTTGCGGGGACCGTCGGCCCAGGTGGCACCGCTCTCGTGCACAGCGGCGATCATATCGCCGCCGGACAGGAACGGCGGCATCTTTTCCAGCAGCTCGGCGCGGGCGTACAGGGCACCCACGCCCATCGGCGCATACAGCTTGTGGGCAGAGCAGGCCGCAAAATCCACGTCCAGCTTTTTGACATCCACCGGGGTGTGTGGGGCGCTTTGGGCGCAGTCCAGCACGACGACGGCACCCACGGCGTGGGCACGCTTGACAATCTCCTCCACGGGGGCACGCAGGCCCAGGACGTTGGAGACCATCGCCACGGCGACAACCTTGGTTTTGCGGGTGATTTTCTTGTCCAGCTCCTCGGTCGTCAGGCGGCCGTTCTCGCCGGGATACATATAAACGAGCTTTGCGCCGGTGGCCTTCGCCACGCGCTGCCAGGGTACCATGTTGGAGTGATGCTCGGCCACGGAAATGACGATTTCGTCGCCTTCGTGCAGGAAATTCATGCCGTAGCTGTACGCGACAAGGTTCAGGCTCTCCGTCGTGTTCTGGGTGAACACAATTTCGTCGTCCTCGGCATTAAAGAACTGCGCCACGGTATGGCGGGCACCCTCGTGGGCGTCGGTGGCACGCATGGCCAGCTCATAGACGCCGCGGTGGGGGTTTGCGTTCTCTTTATTATAATAGTTGACCACCGCGTTCAGAACCTGGGTGGGGTGCTGGGTGGTGGCGGCGCTGTCCAGATAGACAAGGCGCTTGCCGTTCTCGTCGGCAGCCAGAATGGGGAAATCAGCCGTCCAGTTCATCGTTCAGCCTCCCTGCAACATTTTCACGTACTTCGTCCTGCAAAGATTCCAGTGGGATCTTGTCAATGGCCGGGGCAAAGCGGGCGTCCACCATCAGGCGGCGGGCCTGCGCCTCGCTCAAACCGCGGGAGCGCAAATAGTACAGCTTGTTCTCGTCCAGGCGGCCCACGGACGCGGCGTGCTGGCCTTCGACTTCCTCCTCACCGCAGAGGATGAGGGGCGCGGTACGGTTGCGGGCGTTGGGGCTGAACAGCAGCACGTCCTCGCTCTCGTGGCCGACGCCGCGCTTGGCACCACGCTGAAAATCCACCGTGCCGCGCAGAATTTTATCGGCGCTGCCGGTCAGCACACCGGCGGTGTGCATCTCGCACAGGGTGTCCCTGCCAGTGTGGACGGAGACATCGTTGAAGTCGAGCACATCGTTCCCGTGGCCGAAATAGACGGCGTCCAGGTCGTACTCGCACTTGTTGTGGTTCAGCAGGGTGCGGGCACCGCAGGCGACGACACAGCCGCCCAGCTCGATGCGCACCTGCTCGACGCGGGCGGATTTGCCCTGCTCAATGGCAACAGCGTTCCAGCGGCGGGCGCGGTTGCCCAACAGCTGCACCTGCACCAAAGTCACATGGGCGTTTTCGGCAGCGCGGATGCGGGTCAGGCTGGCGGAAACACCGTTCTCGGCATCGCCGCGCACGACCTGCACGACGGTCAGGCTGCTGCCCTCGGCGGCGTCAATGGTCAGGTAGGTCAGCGCGTGGGGGTGGGCGGCGTCCAGCGTGTTTTCAAACACGATAGGGGCGTCAGCCGTGCCGGAAACGGCCAGATGATTGACCAGGTTGGCATTCTCGGCCAGCCAGGTGTCGGTCTCCGCGCCCATGCCGCTGGCGGCAAAATCGCCGAAATCGGCTTTGGCGGGGGCGGTCACACCGGCAGGCAGGGCAGGGGAGAGGATCTCCGCCTTGGCCCAGCCGTCAGCGGGTACAGTGGGCAGTGCCGCCGACGCCGGTGCATAATTCACGCCCAACGGGTTCCAAGTGGCAACCGGCAGGCGGTTCATGGTTGTAGTCATATATATCACCTTAAACTCAATGCTAAGGCTTCCCCCTCGGGGGAAGCTGTCCGCGAAGCGGACTGATGAGGGGCAGACTTACCGCAGCAGCCCATTACCGGGTTGCACGGAGAACGCTGCCCCTCATCCGGCCTCGGTCGGAGCCTCGGCCACCTTCCCCCGTTGGGGAAGGCTCCACGATCAGCCAATGCTTCCCTTCATCTCCAGATGAATCAGGTTATTCATCTCCACCGCGTATTCCAGCGGCAGCTCCTTGGCGATGGGCTCGGCAAAGCCGCCGACGATCAGGGCGCGGGCGTCCTCCTCGGTCATGCCGCGGCTCATCAGGTAGAAGATGGCCTCCTCGCTGATGCGGCCGATCTTGGCCTCGTGGCCGACATCCACGGCGTCGCAGCGGATATCCATGGCCGGGATCGTGTCGGAACGGCTGCGGTCGTCCAGCATCAGGGATTCACAGCTCACGCTGGACTTGCTCCCCT
This sequence comes from Gemmiger sp., assembly GCF_057431175.1. Classification (NCBI taxonomy): domain Bacteria; kingdom Bacillati; phylum Bacillota; class Clostridia; order Eubacteriales; family Oscillospiraceae; genus Gemmiger; species Gemmiger sp. Next base: position 26,722 of record NZ_DBMDDV010000011.1, read on the forward strand.
CGGCATTGGGCAGAACGACCACGGAAGAACGGAAGTTCGACACGCCGCCGTCACGGGCGATACTCTTGGTGGAGATATGGCTCGTGGTGTGGGGCGCGGCGTGTACGACCTTGGCACCGGTGTCCAGGTCCTGCCCGGCACCCGCAAAGGTGATGCCGGTAAACTCCATGCGGGCACCCTCACCCTGCAAAATGCTCATGGGGTACAGGCAGCCGGTGTGGGAGCCGAAGGAGCCGGAGACCCACTCGATGGTGCCGCCCTTTTCGACCTTGGCGCGTTTGGTGTTCAGGTTGTACATATTTTTCGACCAGTTCTCGATGGTCGAGTAGCGCACGCGGGCACCCTCGCCGACGAAAATCTCCACGCAGCCTGCATGCAGGTTGGCCACATTGTACTTCGGGGCGGAGCAGCCTTCGATAAAGTGCAGGTAGGCACCCTTGTCCACAATGATAAGGGTGTGCTCAAACTGGCCGGCACCCGGGGCATTCAGCCGGAAATAGGACTGCAGCGGAATATCCACATGCACGCCTGCGGGAACATAGACGAAGGAGCCGCCGCTCCAAACGGCGCCATGCAGCGCCGCAAACTTGTGGTCGGTGGGGGGCACGCACTTCATGAAATGCTCCTTCACCATATCGGCGTAGGGGCCGGTCAGTGCGCTCTCCATATCGGTGTAGATGACACCCTGCGCGGCAACTTCCTCTTTTACATTGTGGTAAACGACCTCGGAGTCGTACTGCGCACCCACGCCGGCCAGACTTGAACGCTCGGCCTGCGGGATGCCCAGACGCTCAAAGGTGTTCTTGATGTCGTCAGGCACCTCGCTCCATTTGCCGCGCATCTCGGTGTTGGGGCGTACATAGGTGACGATGTTGCTCATGTCCAGCCCCTCCAGCGAGGGGCCCCAGGTGGGCAGGGACATCCGATTGTAGGTGTCCAGCGCCTTCAGGCGGAATTCGCGCATCCACTCGGGATCGTGCTTTTCCTCCGAGATCTTTTCCACGATCTCTGCCGTCAGGCCGGAGTTGACCTCGAACGCTGCGTTGACCTTGTCCTTGATGTCGTAGACACTGCGGTCGACCTCGGCAATCTCGGTCTTTTCAGTCTCGAAGGCTCTCATTTGGCTTCGTCCTCCTTCAGGGCGGTGAAGCCTTCCTCAATGATCTCATTGACAAGGCTGCCGTCACCGGTGCGCACGATGCGGGCATCGTCCAGCACATGGACATAATCGACCTGCAGGCCCTCAAGGATCTTGGCGTTGTGGGTGATGATGATCAGGGCGTTGTCGGCGTTGTGGTAGGCCTTGATGCCGCTGGCCACCGTCTTGACGGCGTCCACATCAAGGCCGGAGTCCGTCTCGTCGAGCAGGGCCAGACTGGGCTTGAGCATGAGCAGCTGCAAGATCTCGGCCTTCTTCTTCTCGCCGCCGGAGAAGCCGACATTCAGATAGCGGTCGGCGTAGGACGGGTCCATGTTCAGCGCCTCCATCTGGGCGGCCATCTCATGGCGGAACTTCATGACCTTGACGGGCTTGCCTGCAATGGCACCGGCTGCCGTGCGCAGAAAGCTCTCCAGCGTGATGCCGGGGATCTCCTCCGGCGTCTGGAAGGAGAGGAACATGCCGGCGCGTGCGCGGACATCGGCAGTCTCGTGGGTGACATCCTGACCGCGGAAGAGGATCTGGCCGCGGGTCACGGTATAGCGGGGGTCGCCCATCAGGGCGCTCATCAGGGTGGACTTGCCGGCACCGTTGTGACCCATCAGGACATGGGTCTCGCCGGCGTTCACCGTAAGGTTCAAACCGTCGAGAAGGACTTTGTTTTCCTCACCGACGATGACCTGTAAATCTTTGACTTCCAGCAGCGGGCTGCTCATGGAAAAAACACCTCCAAGTGGTATAACCGGGCGTCAGGGCACAGCGGCCCTGCCCAGATAGTTTTGCTCTACCGAACTATACTATACTATTTTTATAGGGATTGCAAGAGGGCAGCGCAAGAAATTGTCACAGAACACCCAAATCGGCCAATTTTCGGGCAAAATCCACCGCATTTGTAGGGGCCGGGCATACCCGGCCCTCAGTCTGACGGCGGCTGCCCCTCTTTCCATTCTGTATCAAACCTGCTATAATGGGCGGTGTAAAGGGGGTACTGTTATGGAACTGCAAAAGGGCCGACCGGCGGATACGGCGGGCCGACTGGAAAAAGAGATACGCACCTATGACCTGCTGGATCGTCTGGGCGTCGAGTATGAGCGCGTCGACCATGCGCCCGCCATGACGATGGAGGTCTGCCAGGAAATTGACCAAACGCTGCACGCGGTCATCTGCAAGAACCTGTTTTTGTGCAACCGGCAGGAGACAAAATTTTACCTGCTGATGATCCCGGATACCAAGGTGTTCCACACCAAGGACTTGTCCGCGCAGATCGGCTCGGCCCGGCTGTCCTTTGCCAAGGCGGAGTATATGGAAAAATTTTTGAATATCACGCCGGGTTCGGTCAGCGTGCTGGGCCTTGCCAACGATACCGACCACCGTGTCCAGCTGCTCATCGACGAGGACGTGCTGAACAGCGAGTATGTCGGCTGCCACCCCTGCATCAACACATCCAGCCTGCGGCTGCGCACGAAAGATTTGGTGGAAAAGGTGTTGCCTGCCATGGAGCATGACTTTATAAAGGTAAAGCTGTAAGGAGACGGTGATGAATATTACGGTATACCTCGGTGCGAACGAGGGAAATGACCCGCGCCTGGCCCAGGCCGTGCGGGAACTGGGCCGCTGGATCGGCGAGAGCGGCAACGCGCTTATCTACGGCGGCTCTGCCTGCGGCCTGATGGGCGAGCTGGCCAAAAGCGTATTGGACGCAGGCGGCAAAGCCACCGGCGTGGAACCGCAGTTTTTTGTGGATCAGGGCCTTTTGTACGACGATCTGACCGAGTTGTTCGTCACAAAAGATATGACCGAACGCAAGGCAAAGATGATCGAGCTGGGCGACGCCTTCATTGCTTTCCCCGGCGGCACCGGCACGCTGGAAGAAATCGCCGAGATCATGTCAAAAGTTTCCCTCAAGCAGCTGGACGCACCCTGCATCCTCTACAACCTGAACGGCTACTATGACAGTCTGAAAGCGCTGCTGGATCACATGATTGCCATGGGGCTTTCCAGCCCCGAACGCCAGCAGGGAATCAGCTTTGCGGATAATTTAGCGGAAATCAAGACAATTTTACAGGCATAAACAGCCGGGGCGGATGGGAATATCCGCCCCGGCGTTTCGTTGCACATAAAACAAAAACCTTGAAGCATACGCTTCAAGGTCAATGGCTGCCCCAGTCCGACTTGAACGGACGACACCCTGATTAACAGTCAGGTGCTCTAACCAACTGAGCTATGGGGCAATATTCAGCTTTGTCAGACGACTATATTATTATAGCGGTATCAAAAGCCATTGTCAATAGCAAAACCGAAAAAGTTGAAAAATATCGTAGGATCTCGCGAGCCGTTATAGGGGGCCAATGCCTGCACCGGCCCGCAAAGGAGCTTACTTTTTGATTTTAGTAAGCCGGGCGCTCACACTTGGGGAGGGTGAAGGCCCAGCCAACGTTGATGGGAAGGATGGTACGCATAGCAGTTCTCCTGATTATACCGCACCGCCGGGGCAGAAAATGCGGTGCTTTTATGAATAAAAACAAAAACCGGCTGAAACTTTCGTTTCAACCGGTTCTGTTTGGAGCGGCCGACGAGGCTCGAACTCGCTACCTCCACCTTGGCAAGGTGGCGCTCTACCAGATGAGCTACGGCCGCATAAAAAAATCACCGAAAATTTGTTCGGTGATTTTTTTGTTGGCTGCCCCAGTCCGACTTGAACGGACGACACCCTGATTAACAGTCAGGTGCTCTAACCAACTGAGCTATGGGGCAATAACGCTTTGCGCCGCCGTCAGGCGACGCTAATTATTATAGCCATCTGCGGGGCGTTTGTCAACAGGTTTTGCCAATTTTTTTGCAAAAAACTTTTTGCGCGGCCGACCCGGCGGGGCAGGCAGATTTTACACTTGCATTTTTGGGCAGAATCGTCTATGATGGAGCTTGCAACATCATTTATAAAAGGAGTCTGTATCATGGCAGAATTTACCTATGAAGTTACCGAACGCATCGCCGTTCTTTCCACCAACGCCCGCGGTTGGGAGCGTCAGCTGAATATGGTCAGCTGGAACGGCAACCCGCCGAAGTACGATATCCGCGACTGGTCCCCGGACGGCAGCCGCATGGCAAAGGGAATCAGCCTGACCGAGGATGAGCTGAAAACGCTGAAGGGCATTCTGGACGACATGGAACTGTGAGGTTCGTATGCAGGACTACCACGCTGAATTTGTGGAGATCTACAACAAAAACATCACCCGCCCCGGTGCGGACCGGCTGCTGAACTGGCTGGAAACCACCGACTTTTTCACCGCGCCTGCCTCCACCCGGTTCCACGGCGCGTGCGAGTGCGGCCTGGTCATGCACAGCATCAATGTGTACAACGCAATGATGCAGCACTTCTACACCGAGGGCGAGAACGCCGAGAGTTATGCCATCTGCGGCCTGCTGCACGACCTGTGCAAGGCAAACTTCTATAAGGTCAGCACCCGCAATGTCAAGAACGACGCCACCGGCCAGTGGGAGAAGGTCCCGTTTTACCAGGTGGCGGATCAACTGCCCTACGGCCACGGCGAGAAGAGTGTCTACCTCATCGAGCATTTTATGCGGCTGAAAACCGCCGAGGCTATTGCCATCCGCTGGCACATGGGCGGCTTTGACGATGCCGCGCGCGGCGGCTGCTTTGCTGTCAGCGAAGCCTACAACACCTACCCGCTGGCGGTCAAGCTGCACATTGCGGACCTGACCGCCACCTACCTGATGGAGCAGGGCACCAGCGAAGTAGAAAACGGTCACCCGAAAAACAAATAAAACCAGGGCACAGACGATGCAGTCTGCGCCCTGGTTTTTTTGCGGCGTCCCCGACGCCCCGCAGGGGGGTTACAAATTTTCCTGCATCCACCCGACCAGCGCGGCTTGGGACTGCGCCGCCGCGCTGCCGGTGATGGCAAGGCCCGGGGCAATTACTGCTGTGGGGCAGAGCTTGCGCAGGTCTTTCTCGCTGCGGCCCATGCCGCTGCCCTCGTTGGTGCAGTAGGGCAGCAGCTTTTTGCCGGTAAAGTCGAACGCCTCCAAAAAGGTCGCCACCGCCATGGGGATGGTGCCGCAGTAGTTGGGGTAGCCCAGCACAATGGCGTCGTAGGCCGCAATGCTCTCGGGCAGGGCGGTCAGCGCCGGGCGCTTGTGCAGCATCATGTCTGCGGTGACCTGGCTGACGCATTTGCGGTAGTTGTCCGCGTAAGGCGCTGCCATTTCAATTTTGAACAGGTCGGCGTCGGGAAAAGCCTGCTTGATAAGGTCGGCGCAGATCTCGGTATTGCCGACGGCCACGCTTTTGATTGCGCCGCCAAAGTAGTTTTCGCCCGCGCGGGAGAAATAAGCAACCAGAATTTTAGACATAAAACAGCACCTCCGTTGGATTCTATATGGAAGTATACCATGAAAGGCAACTTTAAGTGCAAGGGGTAAATGCAAAATTTTACGCCCCGGCAGACAAAACGCCGCGCAGGCCCGAAAAAGCCTGCGCGGCGCTGTTTTTATGCGGTATCAGGAACGGTTTTTCTTGTGGGCGGCCAGGCCGAGCGCTGCACCGCTGCACAGGGCCAGCGCAAACAGCAGCGTGGCGTTCATGCTGTCGCCGGTCTGGGGAATGGTCACAGGGTGCTGCGGCGTGGCCGTAACGACCGGGGCCGGGGTGGCCGTAGGTGTGGCGGTGGGTGTGGCGGTGGGCTGTGCCGTGGCCGCCGGGGCAGCAGGTGCGGGCGTGGGGGCTTCTGTGAGGGCCGGGGTGGCCGTGGGCTTGACGACCAGCGCATCGAGGGCGTCCTCGATGGCTTTTGCCATGGCATCCACATCGGCCTGCTGGGTGATGTTCTTGCTGCGGTCCACGGCGTTGATGGCGGCATCCACGGCGGAGAAATCCGTGTAGTCGTCGCGGGTCAGCGCACCCGCCTTGGCAATCGCGGCATCGACCGCGGTGTAGTCGGCAGGCTTGTAGGTCAATGCGTCAATGGCATCCTCAATGGCCTTCGCCATGGCATCGACCTCGGCTTGCCGTGCCTTGCTCTTGGTGCGGTCGACCGCGTCAAGCGCGGCCTGTACAGCGTCATAGTTTGCATAAAGGCCGGCGTCCACCTTCTGGGCAGCAGCGATGGCGTTGTCCACAGCGGTGTAGTCTGCCAGGATATTTCGGGAATCCCAGGCAAACGTAGGGTGGGAGATACCGGCGACCCATTGCACACCGTTCGCGGCGTTCTGCAGGCTGGTGAGGATATCGGAAGAGGTGAAGTCGGAGACGGCGGAGCCTTGAGAGTCTGCGGTGGCTTTGCCATCCGTTACGAGACGAGAGGGAGCATAGCTGTTTTCAGCAGCAGGCCAATAGTTGCTTTGCGCGTTGCAGGAAGATTTATAACCATCAAGATATCCAATCCAGAAGGTGTTATCATCATCCGTAGGGTCTGCTCCGATATCAGTAGTCAGAACCATGCAGTTTTCAATATTTGCATCATCTGCATAGCCAATAATTCCGCCTACGTTAGCCTGAATGGAGTTGACAACGATTTTTCCGTCAAACCAGCAGTTATCAATATCAACATGGCCGTAAATTGGACTACCCATGATGCCGCCTAAAGCATCGGCGTACCACAGCTGAAATTTCTGGTCATAGCCATTGCTCGAAGAACCATAGTTGCCAGTAATGGTTGCAGTGGAATAGCATCCAGAAATGCGGCTGGAAGTAGTGCTGGGGTCTCGACTGCCATACACAGAACACCCGACAAGACCGCCAATATATTTTTCATAGTAAGAACCACCTGTGATAGAGCCGGACGTCCAGCAGTTCTCAACCACAGAACCGGCAAGGTAGTCGACCAAAATACCCTTGCCAAAGGTACTTGTATCATTTGGGTCGACCCAGATGTCAGCGTCAGCAACGCCCAAGTTCATGACTTTGCCGTGGAAAACCTGACCGAAAAGACCAGACATATAGCAGTCGCGTTCTTTATTAAACAGCGAATCATGGGAGTAAAGATTGTAAATTACATGACCTTGCCCATCGAACGTACCGTTAAAGCTGTAATACCAATCGGGATCATATTGAGTAGCATTCTGCTGAGCCAGACCATTGCCAATAGAAATCCACTCGTGCCCGGCCAAGTCCAGGTCATTATCCAAATAAACGGTTTTCCCTTCAAAAGAGGCCGGGTCGTTTTCCTTGTTGATTACCTCGGCCAACCCCGCCAACTGTTCCGCGGTAGTGATGTGGTACGCCGTATCCGACTCGTGTCCAACATACCAGCTGGTGTCGGCAGTGCCGTCCCAAGCGTCGGGGGCAGCATCCTCCGCAAACGCCGCCATGGGCAGCAGCGTCAGGCAGAGCGCAAGCGCAGCCAACAGGCTTGCAATGCGTTTCTTCATTTTGTGATTCCTCCTTTATGTTGTGGACAGAAACTTATGCACCTTGTACATATTGATATCAATTTTACTCCGGGGGGGGGCAACTTGTCAATCAGAAAAACGCCGCGCAGGGTAATGTTTTTGCCGCAAATCTGCGTATGCAAAAAAAGACACGCCACAAAGCGCGCGGTAAGGCTTGCGTGGCGTGTCGAAATATGATATTCATATGCCGCTTCGGCGGCAAGGCGCTGCACAAGGGCAGCGCAAACAGCAGCGTGACGTTCATGCCGTCGCCGGTCTGGGGGATAGTCACAGGGGGGCGTCGGCATCATCAAGGACGGCGAGTTGTGCTGGCCGCTGCCCGGTCACACGACGATTTGCTGCAATTTTGGCGAACCCGATGGATATGGTTTCCGTGCGCTGATATAGGCCGGTACCCATTTTGTATGTTTGAGAACATGACCGTTCAGGTCGAGTGTCACGGTGCGGGTGACAAGGTAAAGTGGTAACCGTAGAAACATGAATTTGTTTGAACGCCTGGTTTCGCTGCTGGCTGCTCATTTTTGTCTGCGTAAAAGGGATAACCGGAATATAAATTACTCCTCTGCCAACTCCACCACCAATTTGGCTTCGGTGGCGGCGATGGCAAGTTGGAGCTTATTCTCTAAGTTTGTCTTTTGCAGCATATTGATGACGTGGTACTTCACGGTGGATGGCTCGATGCCGAGTTCTTTTGCAATCTCGTTATAGGACAGCCCGCGCACAAGACAGCGCAAGACCTTCATCTCGCCTTTGGTGAACTCTGCGCTCATGGCGGTGCCGATTTCCACGCTGGGCGGTGCATCGGGGAAGATATGCTCCCCCGCCATCGTGCGGCGCACGACCTGCATCAGGGTCCCTTCATCGCCGTCCTTATACCACAGGCTGTCCGCGCCCACGGCCTTGGCGCGGGCTAAAACCTGTGTGTCAATAAGCGAGGTCGCCACCACGATCTTGATTTCCGGGTGCGCTTTTCGTATCTTTTTGGCGGCGGCCAGACCGTTTTCGCGGTGTTCGGTCTGCACATCCATCAGCACAAGGTCGATGTCCTCGGTATCGCACAGGATCGGAGCCTCTGCAGCGCCGGGGATAGACACAGCAAGCTGATACCCGTCCTCGTTCTGAATATAGCTTTCAAGCAGGCTCCGGACCAGCTTTTGGTCCTCAACGATCATAACGCGTATCATAAGTGCTCTCCTTATCGGGCAGGGTGACTTCCAGAACAAACACAGGCAGGGAGTGTACGGTTACTGTACCCCCTGCTTTTTCAATACGGCGGCGGAGCGAGGAAAGCCCGCCGCCTTCCTTTATCTTCGCTTTAGGCGGCGCGCTATTGTTCGTGATGCAAAGGTGCCATTCCTGCGGCCGATGCTCGGAGTCGGCGTACAATTCCGTGGCGCCCGCATGCCGCACAGCGTTGGAGGTACACTCCCGCAGGATCAGTGCGTAGAGCTCGCGGGTGGCGCGTGCCGCAGGGTATGCACCGCGCAGCTGTACGGCTGCGCCCAGAACAGCCGCCCGCCTTTGCATATAGCTCAGCGGGTCCTCAGCAGCATTCTCCTGCCGGGTGCGGCATAGCAGGGAAATGGAACTTTCCCACTTTGCAGCTTCGCTTTTGATTCGGGCAAGATCATGTTCATGCCGCAGTGCGCGCCGTGCGGCAAGCAGGGTATGGCCAATGTCGTCATGCACCCGCATCTTCATTTTCAGAATTTCTTCCTCCCGCACAATGTCGGGCATATTGTCATATAAGCGCTTTGCGCGGCGGTTCGCATCGGCAAGGCGCTCGTTTTCCTGCTGCAGTGCAGCATGCAATGCAGCCAGCTGGGTGACATCGGTGGCCATCACCTCGGTGTACGGTATGCCGTATTTGTCCTGAACAGGGCGCACCGTGAAATGATATACCGTTCCGTCCGGGAATGCGTAGATGCGGGCGGCCTCATCGCGCAGCCGCACACCGCCGCCGGGACTGTGCAGCGCCTGCTCCAGGTCCGTAAGGGTCTGCAAATCCCGGCCGCAGAGGACTGCGGAGATTTCCTGCATTCTGTGATTGATCAGGCGCAGCAGGCCGTTGCGGTCAAAGTAGCAAATGGCCGCCGGCAGCGTGTCAAAGCCTTCCTTGACAGCATTGCGGGAGATTCGGGAAATCATAGGCCGCCTCCTTCTGCCGGAAACATCGTGAAATACAAAAGCCCGTCATCATCCCGTTCAAGCTGCATCTGCGGCAGGCCGGGCAGCGCAGCGGGCGCATCGGTGCATTGAACGCTGCAGCGCAGCCCCCAGCCCTGCGCCGTATGCTCGGCGCAGAAAAGGATCTCCTGCAATCCCGGCAGGGTCGCTTCTATGATGGCTTCAAAGGCGTCATAGATCGCTACGGCGGACGCAGGGGAAATCTTTGCTGTGTCGGTGATCTGTACGGCGCAGCGTATATCACTCAGGCGCAGGCTCTCGGCCGATTCAAACAGGCTCAGCCGCAGCTCCGTGGTGTCGATATCCTCCGCCTTGTCACAGACAAAAACAAGGTTGCTGCGCCGCTTGATATAGGTTCCCAAAATGACGATGTGCTTTAGCAGCCGGCGGGCGGTATCGACATCGTCCGTGGCCTTGAGCGCGATCAGATATTCCTGTATCCGTGCCAGCTGGCGGGCTGTGACGGTCTCGATTTTGTCATACAGCCGGTTCTGCTCGCTCAGCTGCAGCCATTGTGCCTTCTGGGCTGTTTCCGCCTGTATGATGTCCCCGATGTCATGCAATTCCTCCTGCGTGAGGCGCAGCTCCTCAAGAAGAGCCACCAGTTCGGTGATGTCCTCCTGCCAGAAAATATACCCTTTCCGGATCGGGTGGCCGTGAAGCTGGGTCGTGGCATCCAGCTGGACACTGCCGGTGAGCGCCTGACGCAGCTGCTCCTCGCGGAGCGGGGCTGCCTGCATGGAGCATTGCACAGGCACAAACGCCCGGTCTGTGATCAGCCCCTTGGCCATAGATACCTCAAACAGCGTGGCATATCCCATATTGGATTGGATCAGCCCGCACCGGATGCACGCCTCAAAGGTCGCTGTAAAGGTCAGGCATTGCACCACGGTCATATCACCGGCGATAGCGTGCATCCACGGCACATTTAAAATATGCTTGTACAGTAAAGCATAGAGCGTGGCAAAAAAAATCGGCACAAGCGGCAGCCAGAGGATGCGCTTTGTATGCGGAATACGGCAGCGCCGTACAAGGTACACCACCGTGAACACGGCACAGGAAAATATCCACAGCAGACAGAGGTAATATACGAACCGATAGGTGTAATCGGGGCTGCCCAGTACCTCCTGCCCGGGTGGGAACGCAAACGCAAGCTGATGGCAGTCGTTTGTCAGCACCAGGCTGAACAGCACCACTGGGAATACAAAAATCACGTACCGGTACTTGTACAGCGGGGCGGACTGCCCCCGATCCAAAAAGAAAAGCGTATAAAGTGCAAGGGTCGGGATCAGCAGCATCGGGATATAGTACGCATACCACAATCGCCGCAGCATCTCCGGTGTCTGGGCAAAGTCATAGCGGATCAGGCGGATATCCAGCCAGAACAGCATCAGGGCGGCGGCGCCCAGCAGGCAGCGGCGGGTCTGTGCGTGCAGGATACGCCACCAGACCGATACCGCCCAGGAAAAGATCAGGATATTATACAGCACCGTGCGCCAAAAGCCGGAATACGGCATATAAAATGCCCGCATCAGGACAGCGCAGAGGATCACCCCTGCAACCGCAGCGGCTAAATACAGATTCCCAAGCCGTACCTTTGTCATAGCGCCTGTCCTTTCCAAAGGGTAGATCATCCGTCAGTTTCTTTCCAATATCATTATGACGCAATCTGCACTTTTTTGCAATAGTGCTGAAAAAAAGCGGAGAAAAGCGCAAAAAACTATCCAAATGGTGGGGGCAAAAATCGTCCGATTCCTGTATGATGAAATTGACAAATCGTATTCTTTGCAGGGAAGGAGGGCTGCGCCGTGCGGAGGATCGTTTTGGACGCGCAATACTCTGTGATGACGAGCGCATTGACAATGGCACTGAAACAGGGCAGGCCGGACTTCCAGGTGCAAAACGCTGGCCCTAAGACAAAGGATATTGTAAAGATATGCCGTTCCTGCAGGGCGGATGTCCTGCTGCTGGAGGTCTGCCCGCATCCGCCGCGCACCCTGCAGGACAGACTGCTGCTGGCAAACGACCTGCGGGATGTATGCCCGCACTGCAAAACGGTACTGCTTGTGGATGAGGCCGAATATCCCGAACTGGCCACCGCCGTGTGCCTGGCAAAAAAGGATCACATTGTCGATGATTTCGTCTACGCTTCCGTCTCGCCTGCCTATCTGAGCGCTATGATGGACACTTTATGACCAAAAGGAGGACAGCTATGAAAAAAGTACAACGAACGCTCGCTGCCGTATTGGCAGCCATGATGCTTATGGCTTTGACCGGTTGCTCCAAGGGGGATGTGACCAAAGAGGTCAATTCCGGCTTATCCGACCTGAAAGCGCAGGCCGCCGAACCGGCTGTTGAACCCCAGACGGAGACCCCGGCAGAACCCAAGACCGACGCGGCATCCGAACCTGCATCGGAGCCTGCTGCAGAGCCGGAGCCGGAAGCCACCGCCGAACCGGCCCCTGCTTCCGCGCCTGCGGACAATCCTGATTATCCGTCGGCTGCCGGCCTGAACACCCAGACGCTGGAGGCATTCGGCACGGACTTTACGCTGGTGCTCAACGTGACCTGCCCCGACCAGGGCTGGTACAAGTCCGCCTCGACCAGTTTCGGGGATCTCAAGCTGTTCCCGACCGATGACCCCAGCCATATCTTCTCCGGCGACCCGCGCATAACCTTTGAACTGAAAAGCGGTCTGGACAAAATCAACTACTATTACGACAACTTTGAAAACGTGGAGGAGCTTACCCCGCGCACCATCGGCGGCGTGGAGATGGCCGGACGCACCTACAAAAACGTAGGTATGTGGTGGACCGAATACTACGGCGAGATGCCCACCGGCGGCTGGCTGGCCATCAAGATCTCCGGTGTGGACCTTGACCCCGGCACCGAGGGCGACACCGTGCTGAACAGCGTCACCTTTGGCTAAGCACAGGCAGGTTACTGCACTCTCAACCGAAAGGCGGGTGAACCAACCATGAAAAGACGCTGTGCCGTACTATTGGCGGCGGCGATGCTGCTGTCGGCGGCAGGCTGCGCACAGGACAGCAAGCGGCCCGAGCCGACCGAATCGACCGAACCGGCCGCAAGTGCTGTGAGCGAGACCTCCGCTGAAAATGTGGAAGCTACGGAGGAAACCCCGCAAAAGCCGCAGCCCTCCCGCAGGTTTGATGATTCCCGCATCTCTACGCTGTATGATGTGGAATTCAGCTACACCGACCCCAACGGCAACAAGTACACCTATTTTTACGAGGTTCCGCAGATCGATGATGACACCGAGGGCGCAAAAAACATCAACGAGATGATCGGCTACCGCTTCGGCTATCTGGTAGAGCGCGCCGAGGACGCCCGCTCCCGCAATGATTTTATCGACACAAACTACATCATCTGGATAAGCACCTGGACCGGCCCGGTACTGAGCCTGCAGATCACAAGCGTTGACACAATGTACAACCACGATGTGGGCGCCTACCATTACAACTTTGAAACCGGCAAGGAACTTTCCAACATCGAAATGCTCGAGTACCTTGGCTACACCGACAACGACCTGACCTTAAAAGCAGTGCAGCGCGCCGTGGCCCAGCATTTCGATGCTTACTACGGCAGCGACGACCCAACCTACGCATCCCAGCTTTACAAGATGCGCGCACAGAGCCTGAACGGGCTGAGCGATGTATTTACCTACTTTGCCGTCTACCCCTACTACACAGGCGGTCTTATCGTCACCGTGCCGATGTACACCCCTGCCGGGGCCGGCATGATGTGGACAGACATAGATGTTTACCCCGACAAGCGGCAGGCCAGCGGCCAGATCCTGCACGGGCAGGATGAATGGTTTACCTGCGATGTGACTGCCACAGGCGAGGTGACGGTACGCGCCCTGACCGACTATGTTACCCCTGACGGCGCTATGACCTACCAGACCATGAAGGAATGGTACGAGTTGGGCGACAAGACCGAGTTCGCGGTCAGCGGCTGCTACGGCGACTATATAAAGATGCTGATGACCAGCATCGGGCAGGACTACGCCCCCTATGTTTTCCTTCTGACCGAGAACGGCAATGTCGAATACATTGATGTCATCAGCGGCGCACAGTGCGGCACCATGGTCAACGGCGGTCCGCTCTTCGGTATCAACGGAATTGTCCGGTTTGAGACCGGCACGGCCTACGATGCAGAGTACGGAGCCGAGTACGCGACTGTGTACGGCGTTTCCCGCGATAACGAAAAATTCAACCTGATGGAGGCTGTCTGGAACACCGCCCCGCTGAGCATTCCGGGCATGATCGGCTCCTTTGTGAGTGAGGATACTGGCACTTGGTTTGAAATCTGCGAGGATCAGCCGAACTTCTATACCGGCGCATACACCAACGGCCAGAGGATTCCGGCCACATGGGACAGCAGCATCTCCTACCTTGGTATGGATGACCGCGGCTGGATCTGCTCCGTTTCGCTGTTCCGTATGGATTCAGGGCGTACACAGCGCGAAACGCTGGCTATGATGCCCGCTGATTACGGCGGCGTCAATGTAATGCACATCGGTGGGGAATCACTTCTGAACCTGCCGCAGCAGGAATCTGTATGGTTTGAAATGACACAGGAATAAGCAAGGTTCTAAGGCAACATCGCACAATTCCCGCCTAGCGGCTTAAGCACCGCTTCGGCGGCTGCGGTACGGCATCTGCGTTGCCAAAATGCTTGATAAGACATCCAGTATTATCTGCGCTTTTGGCTTAGCAGCTGCCGCACCTCGCTCGCCGTATCGGCACTTAGAATTATGCGGTATTGCGCTAAAATATTACTTTATAAAAGGAGGCAGACACTATGGCAACATGTACGCAATGTGGTGCCGAGTTAAAGCCCGGTACTAAATTCTGCGAGAATTGCGGTGCAAAAGTATCCGTACCGCAGCCCGCCGCACAGCCCGCAGCTGTGCCCCAGCCCCCGGTTCAGCCTACCCAGGCTGTGCCGCAACCCCCGCAGCCTGTACAGACGCCCCCGCAGCCGCAGGCAAGCGGCGGCAATCCCTATGCAGGCGGCGCACCTGCCGCCCCGCAGCCCCAGACGAACGCAGCGAATCCTTACGCAGGCAATGCGCCCGGCACACCGCCGCAGACCGGCGCAGGCGCACCGCTTTACGCCAGAAACACACCCCCGGATGCTCCCCATGCTGTCACGCCGCCGCCACCCGGCGGCACGGGCGGTAACCCTTACGGCAATGTGGCCCCCGGCGGCAAGCCCAAGCGCCCCCGCGCACCAATGTCCCCCAAGCGGATAATCCTGATCGCCATCCCGGTGGTATTCCTGCTTATGATCATCGTAACAATGATCAGCGGCTCCATCCGCACCGGCAAGCCGAACGCCAGTGACCCGAATCAGGGCACCTGGGAAGCAGCCTACGCCGAGGTTGGTGGCTCCGTGACGCAGGTCGAGGATGCTTTCGGCAGCGGGTTCCTGATGGACCTAAATGACAAGGGCAAGTGCGTTGTAACGGTGGACGGCACCAAGTCCTATGGCAAGTGGACGCTGAACGGCGGGGCCTTCCAGCTGGATTGCGGCGGCCTGAGCTGCACCGGCACCCTGCAAGACGAAATTCTGACCCTGAACGATGTACAGGGACAGGGCGTGACGCTCTACTTCGTCAAGTCCGGCAGCACCATGCAGCAGCCTCTGGACGGTGACAACATGACCCAGGGCACCACCGCAGGCAGCGATACCGATGTGGGCATCTATGTGCTGGAATCCGCCTCCGACAGCGAGTACACCCTCTCCAAGGAGGAGCTTGCCCTCGTCGATATGGAGGACTTCTACATTGAGCTGCGTGCGGACGGCACCGGCGAAACCTACATGGAGGATTTTGTCACCTTCCAATGGAAGGACGGCAACTTCTACGCGCTGACCGAACCCGATACCCCGGCCATGACCTACACCCGCGAGGGTGACCTGCTGACCATTGAGTATGACGGTATGACCATGGTCTTTAAGCGCAGCGACACCAAGCCTGAAGTTGACCCCGATTTGCTGGACGGCGGCGATGACGAATATGACGGCGACGGCTTGATCGACAGCACCGACGGCCCGGATGAGCCTGACCCGCCCTACACCTACGACGACGGCAACACCTACGCTGATTTGGGCAACACCAACTGGTACGGCTGGTTCCGGATGGAAAACTACAAGAATGTACCGAACCGCGACTACTTTGACACCGACACCTACGATTGCTGGGGCTACATCGGTGAGAGCGAGGACGGCAGCCACTACTTTGAGGTTTACCGTGACGGTATGCCCGATGACCCGGTCATCACGATGTGGGTCAATGTCTATGATGACCATATCGAGCCTATCCTGGACGGCTACGACTGGGTGCTTGACCAGAACATAACCGAGAGCGATGCGTATAAGTTCAACCTGTACCCGTATGACGACAGCATCTCGCTGTTCATGTATGACTACGAGGGCGAGGACGGTACGGCCTGTGCGGTCAGCTTCTACATGAGGCTGGACGGCACCGAGTGGAACGAGGAGCTCGAAGAGCTGCCGCCCCGCTATGAGGAGTACAAGGCCGCCTTGGCCAACAAATAACGACTTGATTTATCTGTACAAAATGGGGCGGGCCCTGCCCGCCCCTGACATAGGAGGATCATTATGGGACTTATCAGAGCTGCAATGGGCGCTGCTGGCGGCGTTATGGCCGACCAGTGGAAGGAATACTTTTATTGTGAAGCCATGCCGGCTGACCTGTTGGCTACCCGCGGCTGGAAACGCCAGAGCGGACGCAGCGCCAACACAAAGGGCAGCGACAACATCATTACAAACGGCTCGATCGTGGCCGTTGCCGACGGCCAGTGTGCCATGATCGTCGAGCAGGGCAAGGTCGTGGATATGTGCGCCGAGCCGGGTGAGTACACCTACGATACCGGCAGCGCCCCCTCGCTCTTCAGCGGCGACCTGTCCGACTCGATCGGCGCAGTGTTCCAGAACATCGGCAAGCGCTTTACCTTCGGCGGCGAGGCCCCGATGGATCAGCGCATCTACTACTTCAACACCAAGGAGCTGGTGGGCAACAAATACGGCACGCCCAGCCCGGTGCCCTTCCGCGTGGTGGATCAGCGCGCCGGCATCGACATCGACATTGCCATCCGCTGCTTCGGTGAGTACAGCTACCGCATCACCAACCCCATTTTGTTCTACACTAATGTCTGCGGCAATGTGGAAGAAGGCTACACCCGCGATGAAATCGACGGGCAGCTGAAATCCGAGCTGATGACCGCCCTGCAGCCCGCCTTTGCCAAGATCAGCGATATGGGCATCCGCTATTCCGCACTGCCCGGCCATACGATGGAGCTTGCCGAGGCCCTCAACGAAGTGCTCTCTGCCAAGTGGGGCAAGCTGCGCGGCATTGAGATCGTATCCTTCGGTGTTTCCAGCGTGAAGGCCAGCGAGGAAGACGAGCAGATGCTCAAGGAAATGCAGCGCAACGCAGCCTTTATGGACCCGACCCGCGCCGCTGCGCATCTTGTCGGCGCACAGGCCAGCGCCATGCAGACCGCAGCCGGCAATCAGGGCGCAGGCCCCGCCATGGCCTTTATGGGCATGAATATGGCCGGTGCGGCGGGCGGTATGAACGCCCAGAACCTGTACCAGATGGGCGCCCAGCAGCAGGCCGCCGCACAGCCCGCCCCGGCCCCGGCAGCCGCTCCCGCAGGCTGGACCTGCAGCTGCGGCCAGACCGGCAACACCGGAAAATTCTGCGCCAACTGCGGCAGCCCCAAGCCTGCCCCGACACCCGCAGCCGGCAGCTGGGTATGCAGCTGCGGCACCTCCAACACCGGTAAGTTCTGCTGCAACTGCGGCAACCCCAAGCCAGCACCGGCCCCCGCCAAGTGCAGCCAGTGTGGTTGGACCCCGGTTGACCCGGCCCATCCGCCCAAGTTCTGCCCGGAGTGCGGTAAGCCGTTTGGCCAGTGATGCGCAAAAAAATTGCTGCGGTGCTTTGCGCCGCAGCCGCTTTTCTGACAATGTCCGGCTGTAAAAAAGCACCGCCCGGCACACTGACCGGTATCAGCATCAGTTATTCCGGTATGTGCTATGACGACACCTATGGGTTCAGCATAAGAAACGACCCGGCTGGCGGCTGCCTTTTCAGCTGCAATTACAAGGGTGATGAATGGGTGGAACTGGAAAATATCCCTGTTGAGGACACCCATTGGCAAGAAGCCCTGGCTCTGGCAGAAAAGCTGGGGCTGGAAAGCCTGCCGGACGAAAAGAAAAATTCTCCTGGCTTATTTATTACCGATGAAACGTTAAATAGCGTTTGCCTGATTTACAAAGCCCCGGATGACGAGATCATCTACCGTTATCTGGATGCCGATGGCAATACGCGCAGCGCCCTGCGTGATTTTTTGGAGGATCTGGCAGGGCAGCTGCAAACCGAAGGAAAGAGAGGTGACGCATAATGGCAACGCAGCTTACCAACTACCAATGCCCTGCCTGTACCGGTCCGCTTCACTTTGACGGTGCCAGCGGAAAGCTGGTGTGTGACTTCTGCGGCAGCAGCTACGATACTGCTGAGATCGAAGCGCTCTATGCTGAAAAAGAAGCCGCTGCCGAAACCGCGGCACAGAGTAAACAGGCACCGCCGCCCGACTCCGTCTGGAGCGAAAACGAGGCCGCCGGGCTGCGCAGCTATTCCTGCCCGTCCTGCGGCGCAGAACTGATCTGTGACGAGACGACCGCCGCGACAAGCTGCCCGTACTGCGGCAACCCAACGGTCATTGCGGGGCAGTTCAGCGGTATGCAGCGGCCTGAGCTTGTCCTGCCGTTTGTGCTGGATAAGAACGCCGCCAAGGCCGCGCTGAAAAAATACTATCGCGGGAAGCGTTTCCTGCCCAATGCCTTCTCCTCGCAGAACCATATCGAGGAGATCAAGGGCGTGTATGTCCCGTTCTGGCTGTTCGATGCCAACGCCTCCGGCTCGGGCCTATATGAAGCCACGACCAGCTCCAGCCACCGCAGCGGCGATTACGTCATCACCACGACCAAGCACTATGATGTCCGCCGCGCCGGTACCACGCAGTTCATGGGCGTTCCGGTGGACGGCTCGACCAAGATGCCCAACGGCCACATGGACGCCATTGAGCCGTATGACTACCGCGCCTTCCAGCCCTTCTCGACAGCATTCCTGCCGGGCTATATGGCCGACAAATACGACGAGGACGCCGACACCTGCCAGGCCCGCGCCCACAGCCGTATGCAGAATTCGGTCAGCAGCGAGCTTTCGGCCAGCATTACCGGCTACAACAGTGTAAGCACCCTGAGCGAGAACATCAGCATTGATTACACCGCCAAGCACTACGCGCTGCTGCCCGTCTGGATGCTGCACACCAAGTGGCAGGGCAAGGACTATCTGTTCGCTATGAATGGGCAGACTGGCAAGCTGGTCGGCGATCTGCCAGTTGATAAGCGAAAGGTAGCCGCCTGGTTCGCGGGCATCAGTGTTCCGCTGATGATCCTGCTTGCATTCCTGCTTTGAAAGGGGGAAACAGAGTATGAAAAAGAAACTGTTTTCTCTGCTTACGGCACTGGTGCTGTGCTTGCTCTGTGCCGTGCCGGCGTTTGCCGAAATGCCGCTGGTGATGGACACCTACGAGCTGTTCAAACCCGAAGCGACCGCTGAATTGGAACAAAAGGCACAGGACGCCAGTGCCGGACACGGTGTCAACGTCTACCTGCTGACGGTGTCTGACATCGGCGGGCAGAACGTGCGCGAGTTTGCCAAGGACTGGTACCGCAACTATGACCTTGGCTACGGCGACGGCAAAAGCGGCATCCTGTTCCTGATTGCGCTGGATTCCCGTGATTATGTTACCATCACCTACGGCGGCGGTGTGACCGCCTTTACCGACTACCGCATTGCACAGATCGAGGATAAGATCGTGCCGATGCTCTCGGACGGATCGTATTACAAGGCCTCCGACACCTACATAGAAATGTGCGCTGACACGCTGGATTTCTATGCCGAAAAGGGTGCACCGCTGGACAGCGGCAACGACCCCGCCAAGGGGTGGGTCAAGTGGGTGTTTGTGTTTGTCATCCCGCTGGTTGCAGCCGGCATCGTCTGCGGCATCTTCTATGCGCAGATGAAAACTGCCAACGAGCAGACGCACGCCAACGCCTATATGCCCGCCGAGGGTCTGGCCCTGTCCGTGGTGGAGGACACCTACACCCACACCACCGAGACTGAAAAATACGACCCCGTCAAGGTCAAGGACGACAGTTCGAGCGGCTCGAGTACCGACAGCGACGGCTTCGGCGGAAGCTCGGGCGGAAAATTCTAAACCATACAGTTCCTCAAGCTGGATGCTTGCCTGATAGAGCGCGTTGTGTTTCGATATTCTTATTTCTGTTGGCATCCGAAATTTTAACTGTTGACCTTTTTCCAAAATTTCGATATGCTGTTCTTGCTTTTGAGTCTCTTTTTTCACAACTGTTAACTTAAAGCAAAAGACTGAAGTTGTAAAGCCCTTTTTGGGCTTTTACTTCGGTCTTTCTTTTTTGGGGGATGTGCAACAGCCCCCGTTCATTATATCGCAGCCAAAATCAAAGACCTGCTCTCCCAAACCGTGCGGCACGCCGCGCAATCGCTGCTGGCCCTCTGCGGCGTCGGCATCATCGAGGACGGCAAGTTGTGCTGGTCGCCGCCCGGTTACACGACGATTTGCTGCAATTTTGGCGAACTCGACGCCTACAGCAAAATGGAAGCCGCGAACATGATTGCCAGCAAAATCAACCTTGGCGAACTTCCCGAAAAGAAGAAATCTCCCAAACGAAAAATCGCTTAGGAGAAAAACTCCGTTGGGCGAACTTGTCCGCCAAAACCAACGGAAAATAAATCCGTTTTGTCTGCCATTTGGGGTAAAAGTGGCAGACAAAATGGCAGACAAGCCTGAATCTTGTCTGCCACACAAAAAATACCTAAGCCGCTAAAAGGCTTAGGTATAAGGAATGCCGGTGATGGGGGTCGAACCCATACGGTGTCACCACCAACGGATTTTGAGTCCGTCTCGTCTGCCAATTCCAACACACCGGCGTGAAGGTACTTTGACATTATACCTGCATTGGGGGCAAATGTCAAGGGGTTATCCTACCCGCATTGCCAAAATCGCGAAGCGGGTGTCCGTGTCGGGGCGGGTATCGCCGCAGGTGGAAAGGGTCAACAGCTGGGTGCCGTATTCGGGCGTGACGCCGGTGTCGTACAGCGCCAGCGCCGTGATGGCCTCGACCCGGCGCTGCCAGTCCAGCTTGTTGGCGGCGTCAAAAAACGTGTAGTAGGGTTGTTCGTCTGCGCCAAGGGCTGTATCCAGCGCGGCCACGACCTGCCAGGTGGCGTGCTCGTACAGGGTGTCAAACGTGAAGGTGGGGTGCGCTTTGTAAAAATCCTCGTCGCGGTAGTACACCAGTTGGCCAAACATCGAACCATCGCGCATATTATGGCCGTAGATCAGCCAGTTGTCGGCGGGCGCATCGGGGGAGAGAGAGCACCGCTCGTCCAGAAACAGGGTGCCGCCCATGGCGTAAAAGCGGTCGAATCCGCGCCGCAGGTAATACTCGTTGTCGCCGGGGGTCTGCACCACGGGCAGATCGATGTCGGTGCCGTCGATGCGCAGCCAGCCGACGAGATCGGGATTCTCTTCATATAATGCGCGGTACTGCGGCAAAATGGCGGTGCTTTCCACGGTGGGCGCGGCGGCAGACTCCGGCGTGGTGTGGGCGGCAGCATCGGCCTCGCGGGTATCGGCCAGGGCGTCCCGGGTCGCGGCAACCGGCGCAACGGTCACATGGGCCTGCCCGGGGGCGGTGGTCTGTGCGGCGGCAATCGGCGCGGGGGCGTTGGGCTGGCCGCCGCGGAACACAGTCTGCCGCACCAGCAGCACCGCCGCCAGGGCCAGCGCCGCTGTGCCCAGAACGCGCAGCAGCCGCGCATGGCGGCGCTGCCGGGCGCGTAACCCGGTGCGGGCCGCGAAAGGGTAGTACGCGGTATCCCCGCGCAGCTTGCGGTAGCGTCTGGGCATGTACGGGGCTCCTTTCTGTGAAAGTGGCGGCACATAAGGGAACGCTCGTCGGGATCTCTCCGGCCGCCTTCGGCGTCTACCCTTTTTTGACAGGGGAGGCTTAAAAACAAAAAACGCCCCGGAGGGCGTTTACATCAGATTTTGCGCAGCATCAGCAGCCCGGCGGAGCAAATCAGGATAAGACCTACCACGCCAGCCAGATACACAACGGGGAAATCCCCGGTGGCCGGGGTCTCGACCTGGGCCGGGGCCGCCGTAGCGGTGGGGCTGGCGCTGCTCTGCGCCGTGACGACATCCACCTTGGCGGCGGTCTCGTTGACCTTAACGGTGGAATCACTCTTCTGTGTGCGGGAAGTAGAACTGGTGGGGGTAGCCGTAGCCTGGGCTGCGGCGGAGTTTACATTCAGTGCGCCGCAGGCGGCCAGCAACGCAACGACGGCCACAAAAAAGGCCGCACAAAAAAAGCGTTTCATCGAAGAAAACGCCTCCTCATATTCAGTCTTTAGCTTCTATCAAAAACGATGCAGCGACGTGCCATCGTGGTTTATACTGTTTGTATTGTAGCACAGCTTGTTCTATCCGTCAAGGCATTGCAAAGAAATAGTAACAAATTGGCAACAAATGGGTACACATCACGGCAAGATTTCCCCCTTGCGTGCCCTTGCAAAATGCTGTATAATAACTTTAATCGTATTGTGTGAGATTATGCCCCAATGGGATGGGCGGCGCGCACTGCACCAAAATTTTAAAGGAGTTGTAACGATGAAAGGTATTATCCTTGCCGGCGGCGCCGGCACCCGACTTTACCCGCTGACGATGGTCACATCCAAGCAGCTGCTGCCCGTCTATGACAAGCCGATGATCTACTATCCGCTGTCTACGCTGATGCTGGCGGGCATCCAGGACATTCTGATCATTTCCACCCCCACGGACACCCCGCGCTTTGAGGCGCTGCTGGGCGACGGCAGCCAGTACGGCCTGCATCTGCAGTATAAGGTCCAGCCTTCTCCGGACGGCCTGGCCCAGGCGTTCATCCTGGGTGAGGAGTTCATCGGTGACGACTGCTGCGCCATGGTTCTGGGCGACAACATCTTCTACGGCGCCGGTTTCTCCAAGCGCCTGAAGACCGCCGCCGCCAACGCCGCCAACGGTCGCAGCACGGTGTTCGGCTACTATGTCAACGACCCCGAACGCTTCGGCGTCGTCGCGTTTGACAAGGACGGCCACGCCACCGACATTGAGGAAAAACCCGCTAACCCCAAGAGCAACTACGCCGTCACCGGCCTCTACTTCTACAATAATGAGGTCGTGAAGATGGCAAAGCAGGTCAAGCCCAGTGCCCGCGGTGAGCTGGAAATCACCACACTGAACCAGATGTACCTCGACCAGGGCAAGCTGGATGTCCAGCTGCTGGGCCGCGGCTATGCCTGGCTCGACACCGGCACAATGGACTCCCTCGTCGAGGCTGCTACCTTTGTGCAGACCGTTGAGCAGCGCCAGGGCATCAAAATCTCTGCCCCGGAAGAAATTGCCTACAAGTACGGCTGGATCACCAAGGAAAAGCTGCTGGAAAGCGCCGCCCGCTATGGCAAATCCCCCTACGGCCAGCATTTGAAGAATGTCGCCGATGACAAGCTGCAATACTGATAGAGCAGGGGAGTACGCATGAAAATTTTGATTACCGGCTGCCGCGGGCAGCTGGGTACCGAGCTGCAGCGCCAGCTTTCTGAGGAAGGCTGCGCCATCGGCCCGCTGCCCGAGCGCCTGCGCAAAGCCACGGTCATCCCGGTAGATGTGGACGAACTGGACATCACCGACCGGGAGGCCACCATCAACTACATCCGCCGCCACCAGCCCGATACGGTCATCAACTGTGCTGCCTTCACCAACGTGGACGGCTGCGAGACCGCCCGCGACGCGGCGTTTAAAGTCAACGCCATCGGCCCGCGCAACCTGGCCCTGGCGTGCGAGAAAATCGGGGCGCGGCTTATCCACGTTTCCACCGACTATGTGTTCCCCGGCACGGCCAACGGCGGCGTTGCACTGGACGAGTGCGCCGTGCCCGCGCCCATCTCTGCCTATGGCCAGACCAAGCTGCTGGGTGAGCAGTATGTCGAGCGGTTCTGCCGCCGCCACTTCATTGTGCGCACGGCATGGCTGTACAGCTACTACGGCAAAAACTTCGTCAAGACGATGATTCGCCTGGGCCGGACCCACGACAAAATCACCGTTGTCAACGACCAGCTGGGCAACCCGACGAACGCCGTCGATTTGGCCTACCATATTCTCAAGCTGGCCGTCAGCCACGATTACGGCATCTACCACTGCACCGGCAACGGCATTTGCAGCTGGTATGATTTCGCGTCCGCCATCATGCAGGGGGCAGGGCTTTCCTGCAAGGTCGAGCCTGTCACCAGCGCCCAGTACGCCGCCGCCAACCCCGCCAGTGCCAACCGCCCGGCGTGGAGCGCCCTGGAGAACCGTATGCTGCGCTGCACCGTCGGCGACGAGATGCGCGACTGGCAGGATGCCCTCAAGGACTTTTTTGCAAACTGGAATGGAGAACTTTGATTTATGAAAACCTATCTCGTTACCGGCTGCGCCGGTTTCATCGGCTCGAACTTTGTCCACTATATGCTGGAAAAGTATGAGGATATCCGCCTTATCAACCTCGACAAGCTGACCTACGCCGGCAACCTCGAGAATTTGCAGGACATCGAGGACGACGCCCGCCACATCTTTGTGCAGGGTGATATCTGCGACAAGGCGCTCGTCACCGACCTGATCGCCAAGTATGACCCCGATTACGTCATCAACTTTGCCGCCGAGAGCCACGTCGACCGCAGCATCAAGAACCCCGAAATTTTCGTCGAGAGCAACGTGCTGGGCACCGTGAACCTGCTGCAGTGCTGCAAGGACGCATGGTATGATGCCGCCGCAAAGACGTGGAAAGAGGGCAAGAAGTACCTGCAGGTCTCCACCGATGAGGTCTACGGCGCGCTGGGTGCCGAGGGCTACTTTATGGAGACGACCCCGCTGTGCCCCCACAGCCCGTACTCTGCCTCCAAGGCCAGCGCGGATATGTTCGTCAAGGCGTTCCACGATACCTACGGTATGCCGATGAATATTACCCGCTGCTCCAACAACTACGGCCCCTATCAGTTCCCCGAAAAGCTGATCCCGCTGCTCATCAACAACGCCAAGCAGCACAAGAACCTGCCCGTCTACGGCGACGGTATGCAGATCCGCGACTGGCTGTACGTCATGGATCACTGCAAGGCCATTGATATGGTCGCTAACGGCGGTAAGGACGGCGAGGTCTACAACGTCGGCGGCCACAACGAGCGCCCGAACATCTTCATCGTCAAGACGGTCATTGCCCAGCTGCATGACCGCCTGAAGGATGAGGGCATCAGCGAGGAGCTGATCACCCACGTTGCCGACCGCCTGGGCCATGACCGCCGCTACGGCATTGACCCGACCAAGATCAAGGAGGATCTGGGCTGGTACCCGGAGACTCCGTTTGAGAAGGGCATTGTGCTGACCATCGACTGGTATCTGGCCCACCCCGACTGGATGGCCCACGTCACCAGCGGCGATTACCAGAAATATTACGAGCAGATGTATAAGAATAAGTAAGAAGCCCACCTGCGGCGGCATGGGGCATGCTGCCCTACGATCCCTTTCAATGGGCGTGTAGGGCGGGGTGTCCTCACCCCGCCGCACCGCTTTTCAATCTCCCAAAGGAGCAACACATCCACAATGGCAAATTACAGAGAAGAACATATCCGCAATAACCGCCGCCTGGCGCGGCAGATCGTGGGCGGCGCGGCGCTGCTGCTGGCGCTCATCGGTCTGTTTACCGTGCTGGGCTGGGTCATCGGGCTGGTGCGCTCGGCACTGGATGACAGCAGCCTGCGCGACGAGTACCACGACCGCCTGTACGGTATGGTCATGCTGGACCCGGTCGCCTTCGACGATGTCAGCACCGTCGATGAGGGCGTGTTCAAGCAGGCCGCCATCTGGGGCACCGTCTACCAGGTGCAGAACAGCGGCGGCAGCCTGGACCAGTACGAGCGCGACCCCGACACCGGCTCGGCGCTGATCCCTGCGCTGGAAATCGACACCTATATCTCCAACCTGCTGGGGCCGGACTACCAGGTGACGGAAGGCTCGTTCAGCACGTCGGAGTTCGTCTACCAGTACGATGAGGAAAAGCAGGCCTATTACGTGCCTGTCACCAGTTCGGTGGCTCTGTACACGCCCACGGTGGAGATGATTTCCAAGAAGGATGGCAAACGCATCGTCACGGTCGGATATGTGCCCACCGCCACGAACAACACCACCGGTGAGTTGAGCCTGATGGCCCCCACCGAACCGACGAAGTATATGGACTACGTGTTCACCCGCGGCGAGAACCGCCAGTGGTACCTGACCGCCCTGCGCGAGAGCGACATGAAGGTGGAAGCTACCCCCACGCCTGCCCCGACAGATGCCTTGGTGGAGGACCTGCAAAACGACCAGCTGAACGCCGACACCGCCCCGGCGGAGGAAGCACCGCAGCCGGAAGGCGAGCAGCCCGCAGAAGAGGGCGACGCCCAGCCTGCAGAGGACACTGCAGAATCCACGGAGGACACCGCCGACAGCGAAAGCACGGCGGAGTAAACAGTTTCTATATCAGCATCGGCACCTCTGTATGGGGGTGCTGATTTTTTTTGCAATCCTATAAACAGGGATGCAATCTCCCGACAAATATGCTATAATAGCCACATATATATGAGTGAGGTGTGGTACTATGGAAGAATTACTGCGTATTCTGGAAAAGAACGCCCGTATGCCCATTGAGGATATCGCGGCTATGCTGGATAAGACCCCCGAGGAAGTCGCCGCCATGATGGACGAGGCCGCCGCCAAGGGCTATATCCGCGGCTATGAGACTCTCGTCGACTGGGAGCAGGCCGGCGTCAACCTCGTGGAGGCTGTCATTGAGCTGCGCGTCACCCCCCATAAGGCCCGCGGCTTTGACGATATCGGCATGACCATCGCCCAGTTTGACGAGGTCGATACCGTGCTGCTGATGAGCGGCAGCTACGACTTGCAGGTCATCATCAAGGGCCGCAGCTTCCAGGAAATCGCTATCTTTGTGGCAAAGCGCCTGTCCCCGCTGGACGATGTCCTCTCCACCGCTACCAGCTTTGTGCTGCGCCCCTACAAGCGCGGCGGCCGCCTGTACCTGGCCGAAGAACCCGATGAAAGAGAGTGTACCGTCCTGTGATGAACTACGATGAACTGCTTGCCCCTGCCGCCAAGGCCATGCGCCCCTCCGGCATCCGCAAGTTCTTTGATCTGGCGGCCGATATGCCCCACTGCATCTCGCTGGGCGTCGGCGAGCCGGATTTTAAAACGCCGTGGAGCGTCCGCGACGCAGGCATCCGCAGCCTGGAATTGGGCCGTACCAAGTACACGGCCAACGCGGGCCTGAAAGACCTGCGCAAGGAAATCTGCACCTACTTACAGCGCCGGTTTGAGCTGCATTATCAAGAAGAAAACGTCCTCGTCACGGTGGGCGGCAGCGAGGCCATCGACCTTGCCATCCGCGCGCTCGTGCAGCCCGGGGACGAGGTCATCATCCCCGAACCCTGCTTTGTCTGCTATGAGCCCATCACCCAGCTGACCGGCGGCGTGCCGGTGCATATCGCCACCCGGGCCGAGGATCAGTTCCGCCTGACGGCGGATCAGCTGCGTGCGGCCATCACGCCGAAAACAAAGCTGCTCATCTTCCCATACCCCAACAACCCCACCGGTGCGGTCATGAGCGCCGCCGAGGTGGAGGAGATCGCCGCCGTCCTGCGGGAAACGAATGTGCTGGTGCTGTCGGATGAAATCTACTCCGAGCTGACCTACGGCCTCGACCGCCATGTGTCCATTGCGTCGCTGCCCGGTATGGCCGAGCGCACCATCGTCGTCAACGGCTTCTCCAAGTCCTACGCCATGACCGGCTGGCGCTTGGGGTACGCTGTCGGCCCTGCGCCGCTGATCAAAGTCATGACGAAAATTCACCAGAGCTGCATTATGTCGGCCCCCACCACCAGCCAGTACGCCGCCATCACGGCGCTGCGCCAGTGCGACGACCAGATCGAGATGATGCGCGACGAATACAACCGCCGCCGCCGTTACGTCGTCAAGGCGCTGAACGAGATGGGCCTGACCTGTTTTGAGCCGCGCGGCGCGTTCTACGTGTTCCCCTCCATCCAAATCAGCGGCCTGACGAGCAGTGAATTCTGCGAGCAGCTGCTGCGGGAGAAGGAAGTCGCCATCATTCCCGGCTCGGCCTTCGGTGCGTCGGGCGAGGGTTACGCCCGCATCAGCTATGCGTACAGCGTAGACCATTTGCAGACTGCCATGAAGCGCATCCGTGAATTTTTAAAGGAACACGGCTGGATACAGAAATAAAACAACAGGAGAGTGACCAACAGTGCAATACCGCGCGGTAACGGTGCTGGCCCCGGCCAAGCTGAACCTGTCGCTGGACGTTGTGGGCACGCTGCCCAACGGCTACCACGATCTGGACATGGTCATGCAGACCATCGACCTGTACGAAAAAATCACGCTGCGCCGCAGCAATGACCTGACTCTGACCCTGCCCGGCAGCTTTGTGCCCGCCAACGATAAAAACACCGCCGTCAAGGCGGCGCTGGCGTTTTTCCACTACACCGGCCTGCTGGCGGGCGTGGATATGACGATTTACAAGCGGGTGCCGGTGCGTGCCGGCATGGCGGGCGGCAGTGCTGACGCTGCGGGCGTGCTGGTTGGTTTGAACGAACTGTACAACGCCCGGCTTTCCATGAGCGAACTGTGCGCCATCGGCGCGGGCATCGGCGCGGATGTGCCGTTTGCGCTGCTGGGCGGTACCTGCCGCGTGCGCGGCGTGGGCGATTTGATGAAAGCCCTGCCGCCCTGCCCGGACTGCTGGTTCGTCGTGGCGATGCCCAGCGTCGGAGTCTCGACGCCCGAGGCCTTTGCCCGGTATGACACGATGGGCAGCCCGGTCCACCCCGACTGCGAGGCCCAGGAACAGGCCATCCGCGCCAACGACCTGCGAGGCGTCTGTGCGGCGGCGGGCAATGCGCTGGAACACTGCTCCGGCGCGGTGGAAACGCCCGCCATCTGTAAAACGCTGCGGGCGCATGGGGCCGTCACGGCCCAGATGACCGGCAGCGGCGCGGCGGTGTTTGGCATTTTTGACGACGAGAACGCCGCCCGCAATGCCGCCGTCGAGCTGAAAAAGAGTTACAAGCAGGTCTATGTCTGCAAGCCCACCCATGGAGGCCCCCGCGTGACGGTCCGCCGCGCGTTCGGTGCCAAGAAATAAGTTTACAAGCTCCCCTTTCTGCCCATACTCCGGTTGAAAGGGGAGAACTGTTATGACAAAGCATACCCGCCGCGTGTTGGAACTGGGCATAGGCCTGGCGTTGGCACTGGCCATTGTACTTACTGTCAGCGCCGATTGGCACCAGCGCACCGCCGCCCAGGTACGGGCGGACACCCTGCGGCTGCATATTCTGGCCAACAGCGATACGTTGGACGACCAGCTGTTGAAATTGCAGGTGCGGGACGCCGTTTTGGCTGCCCTGCCGCCCGCCGTGACCGAAGCCGCAACCCCGGACGAGGCTGCTGCGGCCCTGCAATACGCACTGCCCGCCTTGCAGCAGGCCGCCGACACGGCCCTGCACCGTGCCCACAGCCCCCAGACCGCACGCCTGCGGTTGGAACAGTGGGACTTTGCCGCGCGGGACTATGGCAGCTTCACCCTGCCGGGCGGGGCTTACACGGCCCTGCGCATTGAGTTGGGCGAAGCCCGGGGCCGCAACTGGTTCTGCGTTTTGTATCCGGCTCTTTGCGTCTCCGGCAGCATCGCCGCCTACCCCACCGCCGATGAAAACGTGCTGGTGTTTGGAAGGTTTGAGGTAAGGTGTGCAGTTGCGGACTTTATAGGCAGATTGGCTTCCCCCGCGGGGGAAGCTGTCAGCGGCTTGCCCGCTGACTGATGAGGGGCGGCCTTGCCGCTGCCGCCCGCAAATGGGCCGCTGCGGCATATGCGCCCCTCATCCGGCCCTTCGGGCCACCTTCTCCCAAGGGAGAAGGCTATTAGAAAGGACACCGCCATGCTAAACTTCATCCTCGGCCCCTCCGGTTCGGGCAAATCCTATCAGATGCTGGCTGAACTGCGCACCCGTGCGGAACGCAGGGAGCGCAGCATCCTCATCGTACCGGAACAGTTCACATCCTCCACCGAAGGGCAGCTCTACCGCACCCTGGGGGACAGCCTTTCCGCTTATGTGGAAAGTTACTCCTTCACCTCGCTGGCGGAGGCCCTGCTGCGCCGTTACGGCGGGGCGGCGGTGCCCACACTGACCGAGGCGGGCCGCGCCCTGCTGCTGCGCCGCGCGACGGATTCGCTGCTGGACAAGGTCGTCTACTACAACCGCCAGCGCCGCAGCGCGGCTTTCTGCGAGAAAGCGGCACAGACCATCAACGAACTGAAAAGCGCCGGTGTAACGCCGGAAATGCTGGCCCAGTACGCCAACGCTCCCGGCGCTGACCGCGAAAAACTCAGCGAACTGGCGCTGATCTACAACGCCTACGAGGGGCTGCTGGCCCAGAGCGCCATGGATCCCGGCGACCGCCAGCAGCGCGCCGCCGAGCGGTTGGACGCAGCTTTTTTCGCGGGCTGCGCGGTCTACATAGACGAGTTCGATACCTTCAACGCGCCGAAGCGTGCTCTGCTGGCCGCCATGCTGCCGGCAGCCGACGTCACGGTCTGTCTGTGCTGCGACGGAGAGCAGGACACCGCCGGCGGCATGGGGCTGTTCAACGGTGCCAAAAATGTTGTCAATACGTTAAAACGTATGGCCGCGGATGCTGCCATCCCGACACACACCGTCGTGCTGACCGACAACCGCCGCCACGCCGACGCCCCGGCCCTGGCCGAGCTGAACCTGCTGCTGGCCGACCCGGCCTACACGCCGGACGTCACCGTTGACCCCGCGCACCCGGCCATCACCTACCACGCGGCGGCATCCCGCCAGGCCGAGGCCAAGGCCGTGGCTGCCGAGATCGCCGCCCGCGCCCGGCAGGGCACGCCGTACAGCCGCATGGCGGTCATCTGCCGCAATGCAGACCAATATCTGGCCCCCCTGCGGTACGAGTTCCGGCTGCAAAATATCCCGCTTTTCTGCGACGAAGCTACAAGCCCCGAGAACACCGCCCCGGCCCGGGCCGTCCACGCGGCGCTGGACCTGCTGCGTGGCGTGTCCAGCCGAAGCGTGCTGCGCCTGCTGAAAACCGGCCTTGTGGATCTGCCCGACACCCAGCAGTGCGCACTGGAAAATTACGCCTACACCTGGCGGCTGACCGCTGCCGATTGGCGTGTGCCCTTCACCCGCAGTGCAGCCGGCTATGCGGGGCACGACACAGAGCAGGATAAACGAACGCTGGCCGACGCCGAGGCCGCACGCGCCTTTATCATGGAGCAGGTCGCGGACTTTATCGCCAAAGCGTCCGGTGCGCCCGCCGCCGCGCTGACCAAGCAAATTTTTATCTTTTTGCAGGCCCTTGGCGCAGAGAAAACACTGGACCGCCTGGCCGGAGAGCTGCGCACGCAGGGCCGTCTGCCCGCCGCCGATGAAGTCCTGCGGGAGTGGAACACCGTCATGAGCCTGCTGGACCAGCTGGCCCGGCTGCTGGGCGATGAAATTTTACCCACCGCCGACTACGCTGAGCTGTTCACCCTGCTGCTGCGCACCACCGACATGGGGCACATCCCTCAAAGTCTGGACAGCGTCATCGTGACGACGGCGGGCCGTATGCGCCTGCCCGAGACCGACGCCGTTTTTGTAGTGGGACTGCTGGAGGGCGAGTTTCCCCAGACGCCCGGCGACCAGGGGCTGTTGACCCATGCCGATCGTGACATGATGATGGAGAACGGCGCAGAACTGCCCGACTGCTTTGCCAACAAGGTGCTGCGCGAGGGTATCTGCTTCTACAAGGCGCTGACTGTGGCGCGGAAGTACCTTTGGCTCAGCTGGCCCAGTGCCGCCCACGGTGAGGACACCGCCCCCGCCAGTGCCGCGCTGGCCCAGGTGCTGCAATATCTGGCTGTGCCGCCTTACGCGCCCACTGCGGCCCAGCTGGCCGCCGCACCCGCCGCCGCGCTGGATGTGCTGGGGCTGCTCAGCCAGCAGCCTGGGGCGGAGGAAGCCGCCGCCGGTGCCGCCGTGCGGGCCGTGCTGGATGCGAACCCCGCGCTGGCCCCCGGATACGAGGCCGTGCGCCGCGCCGCCGATACCGCCGGTGCGGAACAGCGGGTGGAGAACACCGAAGAACTTGAAAAACTGCTGGGCCGTGGGCTGCGCATCAGCCCCACCCGGTTTGAAAAATACCAGAACTGCCCATTTGGGTATTTTTTACAGTATATCGTCAAAGCTGCGCCACGCCAGAAGGCCGAGCTGGCCCCGAACATCAGCGGCACGCTGACCCACTGGGTGCTGGAAAACGCCCTGCGCCGCCAGGGGGCCGCGTTCCGCGACCTGACGCCGGAGCAGCTGGAAACACTGGTCAATGACCTGGTGGACGAGTACGTGACCGAAAACCTGCCCGGAATGACCGTGCGGATGGAATATCTGGTGGCCCGCATCCGCCGCAATCTGGTGGGGCTGCTGGGCTTCATTCAGCGCGATCTGCACCAGTCGGGCTTCCAGCCGGTGGCGTTTGAGCTGCGCATCGACGACCGCCCCGATGCCGACGACCCCGGCGCGCCCCGCATTGACCCGGTGGAACTGTGCGACGACGCCGGGCACACCGTGCGGGTGGTGGGCACGATTGACCGCGTGGACGCCATGCCGCTGGAAAAACTGGGCAAGACCTACCTGCGGGTCGTGGACTACAAGACCGGCGGCAAAGAGTTTAAATTAAAGGAAGTCTATTGCGGCCTGGACTGCCAGATGCTGTTGTACCTATTTACGCTGGAACGCAACGCCGGGGCGCAGTTCCCGGGAGCAGCGGCGGCGGGGGTGGAGTACCTTTTGGCAGATCCCGCGCCCGAGAGCGTTGAGCGCCGTGAATTGACCGAGGACGGCGACCCCACGCCCAGCTACCCGATGAACGGCCTGCTGCTGGACGACGAGAGTGTTTACCGTGCCATGGACACGAAGGGCACCGGCGAGTTTGTGCCGCTGAATTTCAACGCCAAGACCGGCAAGGTGACCAACGGCAAAAGCACGTTGGCCGACGAGGCCAAGCTGGGCCGCATCCGGGATCACCTGGACGGCCTGCTGATCGATATGGCGGCAAATTTGTACAGCGGTAAAATCGACGCCGAGCCGCTGTGCGTCGGGAACAAATCCCCCTGCGCCTACTGTGATTTCCGCACCGCCTGTGCCCACCGCGACGGCGAGCACGAACGGACAATTACGATAAAAGACGACCCGTTTGCAGAATAAGATAAGGGAGACCCCCATGCCTGAACAACCCAAAATTCAATTTACCCCGGCCCAGGCGGCGGCCATCACGGCGCGGGGCGGCAGTCTGCTGGTCTCGGCGGCAGCCGGGTCCGGCAAGACCCGCGTACTGGTCGAGCGTGTTGTCGGCCTCATCACCGACCCCGAGCACCCGGCCAACGCGGACGAACTGCTCATCATGACCTTCACGAATGCCGCCGCGGCCAAGCTGCGGGCGGATATCACGGCCCGCCTTGCCCAAGAGGTCCGCGCCCACCCCGGCAACATGAATCTGCGCCGCCAGCAGCTGCTGTTGCAGCGGGCGTCCATCGGCACGGTGGACGCCTTCTGCCTGCATTTTGTGCAGCAGCATTTCGCCATGCTGGATGTGCCGCCCGACTTTGAGACCGCCGAGGAAGCCGACCTGGCCCGCATTGAGCAGGAAACGCTGGCTGCCACGCTGGAGACCGCCTACACAGACCCGGATTTCCGCGCCTTTGCCGACCTGTACGACCGGGGCCGTACCGACAACACGGCCGGGGACGCCATCCTCGACCTCTACCACTTTACCCGCGCCCTGCCGCACCCGGCCGCGTCGCTGAATACTTTTGCCGAAATGTGGCAGCAGGACGCCCCGCCCCAGGAGACCGCCTGGGGCAAAGAGCTGTTAGGCATTGCGCTGGCCCGCGCCCAGGGCGCAAAAACGCTGCTGGAAAGCGGTGCGGCCATTGCAGCCCGGGACGAAAAAGCCGATGCCGCCTACACAGCCGTCATGCAGGACGACGCGGCCCGGGTGGGCAATCTCTGCCACTGGCTGGCCGAAGGCGACTGGGACAAGTGCCTGGCCGCGCTGGACACGGTCTTTGCGGGCTGGCGGCGGGCCGGGGCGGTCAAGGGCGGCAAGGACGCCAACCAGGCCGCAAGCGCGGCATCCGAACTGCGTGACCGCGCCAAAAAGCAGATGGAGAGCCTGCGCAAGGACGCGCTGCTCTGCACAGCTGATGAGTTTGCTGCCGACCGCCGCCGCGCCGCGCCCCTGGTGGCCGCGCTGGTGCGGGCGACGCAGACCTTCGCCGACAACTGCTTTGCGGCCAAGTGCGCTGAAAAAGTATTGGACTACGCCGATTATGAGCACCTGACGCTGGATCTTTTGCTGACCGAGGACAACGAGCGCACGCCGCTCTGCCGCACGGTCAGCGCCCGCTACGCCGCCGTACTGGTGGACGAGTACCAGGACACAAACGCTTTGCAGGACGCCATCTACTTTGCGCTGGCCCGGCCCGAGGCCGACAACCTGTTCTTTGTCGGCGATATCAAGCAGAGCATCTACCGCTTCCGTCTGGCGGATCCCAGTATTTTTGTGGGCAAACAGCAGCAGTGGCAGCCCTATCCGCAGCCCGTGCCCAAGCCCGCCACGCTGGCGCTGGATGCAAACTTCCGCAGTGCGCCCGGCGTCATCGAGGGCATCAACTACCTGTTTGAGACCTTCTTCTCGGAGGGGCTGGGCGGCGTGCAGTACGGCGACGGCCAGCGCCTTGTTGTGGGCCGCAAGGACAGCGGCTACCGCGGTATGTGCGAGATCGACGTCATCGACGGCGCGGATGTGGACGGCGACGCGGCGGCCATTGCCCGGCGCATTGCCGAAATGGTCGAGACCGGCTTTGCCGTGCGCGGCAAGGATGGCGTGCGCCCCTGCAAATACGATGATTTTTGTATCCTGCTTCGCGGCCGCAAGGGCTTTGCCGCCTACGAGGGCGCACTGCGCACGGCGGGCATCCCGGTGTTTGCGGACTCTGCCACCGATTTGCTGGACGAACCGCACATCCGCCCCTTCGCGGCGCTGCTGCGCGTTATCGACAACCCTGCGCAGGATATCCCGCTGGCGGCGGTGCTGCTCAGCCCCTTGTTCCCCTACACGGCGGATGATTTAGTGGCACTGCGCTGCGCCTGCCCGGAGGGCAGCCTGTACGGTGCGGTGCTGCACGGCGGGCAGGCACAATTTGCCGTCTTTATCGAGGCACTGACCGAGTACCGCCGCCTGGCCCGCACACTGCCGGTGGATGAACTGATCGAGGAACTGCTGGCCCGCACCGGCTACCTGGCCGCCGTGGGCGCACTGCCCGAC
Source organism: Gemmiger sp. (assembly GCF_057431175.1). NCBI lineage: Bacteria > Bacillati > Bacillota > Clostridia > Eubacteriales > Oscillospiraceae > Gemmiger > Gemmiger sp. The sequence continues at coordinate 62,176 of NZ_DBMDDV010000011.1, forward strand.
GGCCCGCGCTGCCGTGAGGACCTGTTGAGCTTTACGGCTTGGGCCGCCGGTGCAGGCCGCGCGGGCCTGCCGGCGCTGATCCGCGCCATGGACGCCGCCGCAGCCAACGGCGGCCTGAGCCAAAGCGTGGGCGGCCAGACCCGGCCGGGGTGCGTCTCCATCATGACAGTACATCGCTCCAAGGGTCTGGAATTCCCGGTCGTTTTTGTGGCAGACACCGACCACAAATTTAACCAGAGCGATGCCATCCGCCCGGTGCTGACCCACAGCCGTCTGGGCGTGGGCGTTATGCTGCGTGCGCCCCGGGCGGCCAAGCGGTTCAAAACGCTGCCCTATGCGGCGCTGGCCCAGGCTATCCGCACCGAGACATTGAGCGAGGAAATGCGCGTTCTGTATGTGGCGCTGACCCGTGCCCAGGATGCGCTCATCATCACCGTGCCGCTGAAAAAGACCGCCAGTGCGCTGAAAACACCGGCCCTCTGCGCGGCAGCCGAGGCCACCGGCAGTGAGTCGATGCGCAGTATGGGCAGCTGGGCCGGGTGGATACTGACTGCCGCCATGCTGCACCCGGACAGCGACGCGCTGTGGGGGTACACGAGCTTTCTGCCCCACCACCGCCCAACGGAGGTGCCGCTGACGATACGTCTGGTGGCGCTGCCGGAAAATGCCGAGCAGCCGCCCGCCCCCCGCGCACCCCAGCCCGACCCGGCCACAGTCGAAATGCTGAAAGCCAGCTTTGCCTGGCACAGCCCCCGCGCCGCGCTGGAAAAAGTACCCGCCAAGGTCAGCGTCAGCGCTGTGGCCCATGCGGCCCGCCCGGTGGCATTGGAACGCCCGGCCTTTTTGCAGAAAACCGGCATGACCGGGGCCGAGCGCGGCACCGCCATCCACGCCTTTATGCAGAGCGTACCCTTCGACGGCCCTGCGCCCGACCTGGACGCCGAGGTCAAACGCCAGACGGATTTGCAGCTGTTGGATGCCGCGCTGGCAGACAAGCTCGACCTGGACGCCGTGCGGCCCTTCTTTGAGAGTGCAGTCTGGCGGCGCATCCGCCATGCGAAACAAATTCTGCGGGAGGAACCGTTCATCACGGCCCTGCCCGCCGCCGAAGTCACCCCCGCCGCACAGCAGGGGAGTGCCGCCGAAGCGGAAGTGCTCGTGCAAGGCATCGCCGATTTGGTACTGGTGTTTGATGAGCACGCGGAAATTCTCGACTACAAGACAGACCGCAGCCGCGACGCGCAGTATTATATCGACGAGTACGCCGCCCAGCTGCGGCTCTACCGCCGTGCGTTTGCCCAGCGGCTGAGCGTCCCCGTGACGAAGCTGACGATTTACAGCTTTGCCATCGGCGACGAGATCGATGTGCCGCTTGGCTAAAGGAGAAACGGCATCCTCCCGGGAGGTGTTCTTTCTTTTGCCAACAAAAGAAAGAACCAAAGAAAATTGCCGCTGTTGCGACGTGGTGCGGGGCTCTGCTCTGCCCGCGCCGTCGGGGGCGGGCTTCCGCCCTCCCTTGCCCCTCTCGATTGTCCTCTACTGCTCCGTAGGGCGGCCTGCCCTCAGGCCGCCGCACTGTGCCTTTACAATTACTTTATCCTTTAGCCGTAGGGGCGGCGTCCTCGACGCCCCGCAATGATATTTTTACAACCTCATAACCAAAAAGCGACCGATGGCACATCACATACCATCGGTCGCTTTATTTTACGCGTTTACGCCTGTCTAAACCGGCTCAGGAACTCCACCGTCTTTGCATTCTGCGGGTGCTCAAAGATATCGGCGGGGGTGCCTTCCTCACAGATGACGCCGTCGGCCATGTAGACAACGTGGCTCGACACGTCGCGGGCAAAGGCCATCTCGTGGGTGACGACGATCATCGTCAGACCCTCCTTCGCCAGCTGGCGCATAACGGCCAGGACCTCACCTACCATCTGGGGGTCAAGCGCAGACGTCGGCTCGTCGAACAGCAGCACTTCGGGCTGCATGGCCAGGGCGCGGGCAATCGCCACGCGCTGCTTCTGGCCGCCGGAAAGCTGGCGGGGCTTGGCGTGGATATAGGGTGCCATGCCGACCTTTTCCAGGTTTTCCAGCGCGGTCTTCTGCGCAGTTTCTTTATCCTGGTGCAGCACGTAGCGCAGGCCTGCCGTGCAGTTGTCCAGCACAGTCATGTTGTTGAACAGGTTGAAGCTCTGGAACACCATGCCCACCTTGGCGCGGTAGGCGCAGGGGTCAGATCCCTTGGCGGTGATGTCGTTGCCGTGGAACAGCACTTTGCCGTTCGTGGGCGTCTCCAACAGGTTGATGCAGCGCAGCAGGGTGGATTTGCCGCTGCCGGACGCACCGATGATGCAGGTGACGTCACCCGCGTTGACGGTAAAGTCAACGTCACGCAGGACAACGTGGGTGCCGAAGCTCTTGGAGAGGTGGCGCACCTCGATAACAGGCTCAGACATGGGCTGCACTTCCCTTCATATCCAGATTCTGGGACTCGTGGTTCGGGTCCGGGGCGTTGTACATACCGCTGGTGTAGGCCAGCGAGTCGGTGGTGTTCAGGTCGTAGTTCTGCGGGCCGTCCAGCGCTTTCTCCCACAAGCGCAGCAGATAGCTGGCAAACAGCGTCATCGTCAGGTAGATGACCATGACGATGGCCGCGCTCTCAAAGTAGGTGTACAGTGCGCCGACAACGCTTTTGTGTACAAAGAACAAGTCGGTGATGGAGATAACGGACAGAACCGACGTATCCTTGATGTTGATGATGAAGTTGTTGCCAATCTGCGGGATGATGTTGCGCAGTGCCTGGGGCAGAATGACGTGGATCATCGTTTGCCAGTGGTTCATACCGATGGCTTTTGCGCCCTCGGTCTGGCCCGGGTCAATGGACACGATACCGCCGCGGACTGTCTCGGCCATATACGCGCCGGTGTTGATGGACACGATGAAGAAGCCGGCCTGCCACATACCCATCTTGATGCCGAAAACCTGCAAAAGGCCATAGTAGATGAACACAGCCTGCACGATCATGGGCGTGCCGCGGAACAGCTCCACATAGCAGCGCAGGAAGATGTGCAGAATTTTCAAGAGCACGCGCTTCCACACCGGGTCGCGCTGCTTATCCACCGGGATGGTCTGCAATGCGCCGACCGCAAAGCCGATCAGGCAGCCGAAGAACGTGCCGACCAGTGCCAGCAGCAGGGTAGTGCCCGCGCCGCGCAGGTACGAGAAGCCGTACTTTTGCAGCACTGTGGCACAGTTTGCGAAAAAGTCTTGCATGAGAGTCTCCTTTATGTTTCCTCAACACCGAAGCCCCTGCCGCGCAAAACGGCAGGGGCGGACGGTATTAGTTGTCGCTCAGGGGCTGAACGCTGATGGCTTCATCCATCAAGGCATTGTAGTCGTCGGTGGTCATGGTGGCCAGCACCTCGTTGATGGCATCCTTCAGCGCGGTGTTGCCCTTCTTCATCGAGATGCCGATGTTGATATCCTCGTCGCTGACCTGGAAGTCACCGTCGCCGCCGCCGAAGTCCAGCAACGTGAAGTCGGGGTAGGCGACCAGTGCTGCCTGGCCGGTGGGGCGGTCGGTGACGACGATGTCGCAGGCACCGCTGTTCAGGGCCACCAGCATGGCGGGGGCCGTCTCCTGTGCGGGCAGGATGTTGGCGTTTTCGATCTGCGGCAGACAGGTATCATACCAGATGGTGCCCAGCTGGCTGGTAGCGGTTGCACCGGCCAGGTCAGCCACGCTGGCGGCGTTGGCGTAGGCGCTGTCCTTCTTGGTCAGCGTGATGATGGAAGCGTAGTAATAGGGGTCGCTGAAGTCAACCTGGGCGGCGCGCTCAGCCGTGATGGACTGACCGGCGATGACGCAGTCAACGTCGCCGCTCATGACGGCGGGGATCAGGCTGTCCCAGTCCAGCTTGACGATCTGAACCTTCTGGCCCAGGGCCTCGCCAATCTTCTTCGCCATCATAACGTCGTAGCCGTAGGCGTAGTCGCTGGAACCGCGGATCTCAACAGCGCCGTTGGAATCGTCGCTCTGGGTCCAGTTGTAGGGGGCGTAGGCGCACTCCATGGCAACGGTCAGGGTGGTGGGGTCGCCGTCGCCGTCCGGGGCACCGGCGGCATCCGCAGCAGCCACGGTGCTTTCGGCGGCGGAGGTGTCGGCGCTGGAGCCGCAGGCGGTCAGACCAACGGCCAGGACGGAGGCAAGGCCAAGTGCCATAGCATTCTTGAGTTTCATGGTTGCATTCTCCTTTAGATACTTAAAATTCCCTCATATTCATGCAAAAAGCCCCGGTGTTCCACTGTGCGGATCACCGGGGCCAAATGCCTTATGACTGCCGAATGGTGCAGTGTTGCGCCGCGCCATTGCGGCTGTATAAATACTACCCTAAGATGGTATATTTGTCAAGTGCTGTTTGGATTACGCAGCAACTTTTTCGCTGTCCTTCTCGCTGTTCTTGTAGCTCTTGACACTGTGAAAGACAATGTTCAGGCCCAGGACGATCAGCAGGATCGCGAGAATCAGCTGCAGGCCGTTGGCGATAAAGACAGCACCCCAGGTGGTCTCACCGGCAGGGATGGCGGTGGACGCAGCGGCGGAGATGGCCTTGACCATGGCAATCAGGCGCTGCACCAGAGCCGTGAAGGTGACGCAGAGCATGATGACCAGCGGCGGGAACAGCATCTTGTTGTTGCGGCCCGTGACCTTGAGGAAAACGCACAGGGTAGCCAGGACCAGCGCGCTCAGCAGCTGGTTGGCGGAACCGAACAGCGGCCAGATGTTGGCATAGCCAATCTGGGTCAGCAGGAAGCCGAAAGCCAAGGTGATGAAGGTAGAGAAGTAGACGTTGCAGAACAGCTTGCGCCAGCCCTCGGTATGCTCCATATCGTCAACGCTGAACAACTCCTGGAAGCTCATACGGCCGATACGGGCCACGGCATCCAGACTGGTCAGGGCCAGAGCGGAAACGCACATCGTCATAAAGACGGTAGCGATGGAGACGGGCACGCCGAACATCTCAAAGAAACCGGCAACGCCGCGGCTGAAGATCTGGAACGGAGTACCGGCGGCAGGGGTGCCGTCCGCAGCGGCGGCAGCACCGGCAACACACAGGGCCAAAACAGCCAGCAGGCTTTCCAGCACCATGGCGCCGTAGCCGACCTTGAGCATGTCTTTCTCATTCTCAACGGTCTTGGAAGAAGTACCGGAGGAGACCAGGCTGTGGAAGCCAGAGACAGCGCCGCAGGCGACGGTGACGAACAGGATGGGGAACATGGTGCCCAGCTTCTCATTGTTGAAGCCGGTGAAAACAGGCAGGTTCATGGTGGGGTGGGCAACGACCAGACCGATGACCGCACCGGCAATCATAGCGCCAAACATGAAGGTGGTCATATAGTCACGGGGCTGCTTCAGCATCCACATGGGCAGGACGGCGGCGAAGAAGATGTAAACGAAGGTGATATAGCTCCAACCAGCCTTGCCCAGGATGATGGGGGCGTTCATGCCGATCACGAAAGACAGCACGATGAAGGCGATGCCGATGACAGCCTCTTTCCAGCCGGAGAAGTTGAACTTCTTCTGGATGAAGCCGAACACAACGGCGAACACCATGAACATGATGGAGACCATACCGGCTGCACCATTGGTGAAGCCGGCCTCGACCTGTGCGCCGTCGGCGTCAAAGGCGTTGAAGGTGCCGGCGACCATGTCTGCGAAGGCAGCAATGACGATGCCGCAGAACAGCCAGCAGAACAGCAGGAACAGCTTGCGGCCGGTCTTGCCGATGTACTTCTCGATCAGCAGGCCCATGGATTTACCGTCGTTCTTGACGGAAGCGTACAAAGCGCCGAAGTCAGTGACAGCGCCGAAGAAGACGCCGCCGATCAGTACCCAGAGCAGAACAGGCAGCCAGCCGAAGGCAGCAGCCTGAATAGCACCGGTGACAGGGCCGGCACCTGCAATAGAAGAGAACTGGTGTGCAAACACAGTCCAGCCGTTGGTGGGAACGTAGTCTTTGCCATCCTCCAGCCGCACAGCGGGAGTTTTGGCGTTGGGGTCAACACCCCAGGTCTTGGTGAGCCAGCGACCGTATCCTGCGTACGCACATACCAGGACGACCGCGGCAATCAGAACGATTACAAGCGTATTCATTTGAATAGATCCCTCTTTCCTACTAGATTTTACAATCGCTTGTGCACTCTACTTTACCGCGCTGTTCGCAATTTGTCAACATGATGTTCATAATTTGGCAATATGCGGGTTTTTGGTGCAAAATGTAGAAAATTTATGTCACGTTTTGTACAAGATGCGCCGTTGACAAAGTGTGCGGAAGAGGATAGTATAAAGTATAGAAAGAGGATGAAACGTTTCCACGGAATCCCCAAAGGCCCCTTTTGAGGAAAGCTCCGCCCTCCGGCGCTATGCGCAGACTCCCCAGCATCAGGGGAGTCTGTCCTCAAGGGGAGGCTTTAGAACCTCTACTTATTATATAAAGGAGACCCCCCATGAAACAATGGCTCAAAGACGCAGTATTCTATGAAATCTATCCCCAGAGCTTCTACGATACCAACGGCGACGGTATCGGCGACCTGCAGGGCATTATCGCCAAGCTGGACTACATCAAGGGCCTGGGCTGCAACGCTCTGTGGATCAATCCTTGCTTTGACTCGCCGTTTAAAGACGCCGGTTATGACGTGCGCGACTACAAAAAGATCGCCCAGCGCTACGGCACGAACGAGGACGCCGCCGCCCTCTTCAAAGCTGCCCACGAGAAGGGCATCCGTGTCCTGTTTGACCTCGTCCCCGGCCACACCAGCGAGGAACACGAGTGGTTCAAGGCCAGCTGCCGACCCGAAAGGAACGAATACTCCGACCGCTTCATCTGGACGGATTCCTGCTTTGCCAGCGGCGACGGTATGCCCTTCATCGGCGGCGAGACCCCGCGCAACGGCACCTACATTCTCAACTTCTTCAAGTGCCAGCCTGCGCTGAACTACGGTTACGGTAAGATCAACCAGAAGTGGCAGAAGCCCACCGATGACCCCGCCTGCGTCGCCACCGTCGAGGCCATGAAGGACGTTATGCGTTTCTGGCTGGACATGGGCTGCGACGGCTTCCGCGTTGATATGGCGTCCAGCCTGGTCAAGAACGACACCAAAAACAAGAAATACACCTGCAAGATCTGGCGCAATATCCGGGATATGCTGGACGTCGAGTACCCCGAGGCCGCGCTCATCGCCGAGTGGAACGGCCCGCGCATTTCGCTGAAAAACGGCTTTGACATGGACTTCTACCTTGAGTGGGGCGGCAATGGGTACAGCTGGCTGATGCGCAACTATGACGGCGCGATGGACTCGAACCCGCACAACATCGGCAAGGCGTACTTCTGCAAGAACTCCGGCACCGGTATCGACAAGTTCCTGGACGAGTATCTGCCTGCCTACAAGGCCACCCACAAGGACGGTCTGTGGTGCTTTATCACCTGCAACCACGACACGATCCGCCCCTCGGCCGGCCTGACTGTGGAGGAACTGCGCCTGGCCTATGCGACCCTCTTTACGCTGCCAGGTGCGCCGTTTGTCTACTACGGCGATGAAATCGGTATGCGCTACCTGCCGCTGCCCACCAAGGAGGGCGGCTACTTCCGCACCGGCTCCCGTACCCCGATGCAGTGGGATGACAGCGCAAACCACGGATTCTCCACCGCCGACGCAAAGGATATCTACCTGCCTGTGGACACCGCCGAGGATGCCCCCACCGTGGCCGCCCAGGCCGATGACCCCGCCAGCCTGCTGAACAGCGTCAAGTCGCTGCTGGCCTTCCGCCATGCCCACAAGGACCTGAACTCCGATGCGCCGTTCAAGGTACTGTACGCACCCAAGGCCAAGGACGACTACCGTCCCTTTGTCTGGCAGCGCGGCGACCTGATCTGCGCCGTCAACCCGGCAGGCGTCTCCATTGAGCTGCCGCTGGAACTGGCCGAAGATCTGAAGATTCAGTACACCATCGGCCAGGCCGAGATCGTCAATGATACCCTGTCTCTGGGGGCACAGAGTTTTGTAATTTTGGGGTGAAATGGAAAACCGCCCTGCAATTTTCCTATGGCAATACCGCACAATTCCCGCCTGACGGCTTAAGCACCGCTCCGGCGGCTGCGGCACGGCATCTGCGTTGCCAAAATGCTCGATAATACACAAAGTA
>NZ_DBMDDV010000012.1:0-68722 GCF_057431175.1 Gemmiger sp.
GACGCCGCGCAGCAGGTCAGTACCCACATGGGGCTTTTGCCGCCAGGCGATATCAGCGGGTGCGCCGTGGTCGAGGAACGCCCCGGTCACGAACGCGCAGAGCGGGTCGCCGACGCGGGTGGTCAGCTTGCCGTCGGAAAAGGTTCCCGCGCCGCCCTCACCAAACTGGATATTGGCGTTTGGGTTCAGTTCGCCGGTCTTTTCAAAATGCCCGACGGCCCGGATGCGCTCATCCAGCGCAGGGCCGCGTTCCAGCACGAGCGGGCGGTAGCCATTGCGGGCCAGCAGCAGCGCCGCAAACAGGCCCGCAGGGCCAAGGCCCACGACGACCGGGCGGTGCGCCAGCGGAATTTTTCCCACAGAAAAGTCAAATTTTGGCGGCTGCGTATAACAGACACAGGGCGAGGCCCCGGCCAGCGCCGGTTCCTCACCCTCGTCGTTGAGTGTGACTGCGATGGTGTAGACGAGCACCGGCGTACCGTGCCGGGCGTCCACGCTGAGTTTTGCCACGCCGCAGTGCGCCGCCTTGCGGGCGGGCACACGCAGGATGGCCAGGGCCTTGGCCGCCGCCTCGGCATCCGGGTCGGGGCAGGTCAGCGGCAGGCGGATATTGCGGACTAGAAGCATAGACAGGATTCCTTCGGTTATTGATTTATGGCACGCCACCGGGTAGGGGCCGGGCATACCCGGCCCCTACGGCACTGCGTTATTTCGACGTGACCTCGCACTGGACGGTGTAGCTGCCGGTGGCGAAGATGCGGCTGGACGACGGGATCTGGATGCTGACGGCGATGGTCTGCTGGCCGACGGTCAGGTTCAAGCTCTGGCAGTCGATTTGCGCGACGATGCTGTCGGCGCTCAATTCCTCGATTTCAGCCGCCGGGCCGTAGAGCGTCACGTTGCTGACAAGGCTCGACAGAATTTGCAGCTCGTAGTTGCTGGGCACGTTGATGGCCCGGATGTTCGACACGTTCAGCTTGGTGGAGGCCATATCGGCGGTATCAAATTCCAGGGTAACGTTCGTTACGCCGTCCAGCGAGACGATACCCGCAGGCAGCTCGATGAGCCGCTGGTAGTCGCGGCCTGGCTCAAACTCCCGCGCCAGGTCAAAGTCCGTCACGGTCAGGCTTTCCAGTGTGCCGATGGTGCGTGCCGGACCAGCCACTTTGAGCGTCTGCTGGCTCAGCGAACAGTGCAGGCTTTCTACATCGAAACCGTTCGGCGTGCCGATGAAATCCACCTCCAGCGGCAGTTCGCGCACCTGGTATACCGTCAGCGTCACATTGGCGGAATCGCTGTCCATCGAGGTGTACTGCGGTGTGAACACATTGCCTTCCTCGTCGCGCAGTTCCAGCATGGCGGGCACTGTGGTCGTGTCGGCCAGCTCGCCATCGATCTGCACCGGGGCCACGATGCTGGACACCTGATCCAGCTCGCTCGTCGGGCCGCGCAGCGTAATTTCGGCAGGCACGGCGGCGGTGCGGTTCAACATATAGCCGGTGGAAATCGGCACAGCAGAGGCATCCACCGTGACCGGGATGGTTTTCTCGCTGACCTCGTCAAACACAACGTCGATGGTCTCGGGGCTTTCGACCGTGCAGTCGATATCGCCGGGGAAATCGGTAGTGTTCGTCACACGGGCCTGTAGGCGCAGCGTGACTTTGCCCGCGCCGCTGACGCCCGCGTAGCTGGGGTAGACCATGATATCGGAGTTCTGGATGTTGCCGATGATGGTGCTGTTGCCCTCGACCTTGACGGTAACGCCCTCAATGTCCGGCTTTTCCACGATATCCAGGCCCTGGGCCGTGTAGGTGGACGCGCCGCTTGTGTAGTTGATGGGCACGTTTGCTACGATTTTGCTGCCCTGCGGGTCAATAAAAACGGTAACGATCGTCCAGGTAACAAAGCCCAGGATGATGGCCAGCGCCATTGTAAAAATCGGGTTATCCCAAATCGTGCGCGGGCCTTTGGGCGCTGCGCCCTTTGCCCCCGGCACGCCGGGTTTATTCGGATTTGCCATGGTTCAGTGCGCCTCCCTTGCGCAGCAGCTTTTGCAGGGGCGAAGTGTTTTCGGCCTCGTCCTCCGCCGGGGGGACGATCTCCTCCTGCAGCAGATTGAAGAGGTTCTGGCGATCCAGGCGGCGGATCAGCACACCGTTCTTCGCCATGGAGATGATTCCCGTTTCCTCGCTGACGATGACGACAATGGCGTCGGAATTTTCGCTCATGCCAAGGCCGGCGCGATGGCGGGTGCCCATGTCCTTGCCCATTTCCAGGTTGTTGGACAGCGGCAGCACGCAGCCGGCAGCTACGATGACGCCGTCGCGGATGACGACCGCGCCGTCATGCAGGGGCGTACCTTCATAAAAAATCGTGCCCAGCATTTCGGGGATGACATCAGCGTGCATCGGCGTACCGGTGCGGATGATCTCATCGAGGTTATTGTTGCGTTCCAGCACCAGCAGGGCACCCGTGCGGGTGTCGGACAGCTGCTCGGCTGCGTCGCAGATAGCGACGACGGCGCTCTGCCAGGCGGCGCGCAGCGAAGGGTCTCTGCGGTGGGTGCCGAATAGGCGGTTGGCCCACATGGTACTTTGGCCCATGCGTTCCAGCGTGCGGCGCAGTTCCGGCTGGAAGATAACGACCGCCGCCATAAAACCGATGGTGAGCACATTATTCAGCAGCCAGGTCACCGTTTTCAGGTTGAGCATCACAGCCAGGCCATAAGACACGATGATAAGCAGGATGCCCTTGACCAGCTGGCCCGCGCGGGATTTGCGCGCAAATTGCAAAAGCTGGTAAAAAACAAACGATATAATGATGATATCCAGTGTATCAGACAGAGGTTCAAATGTACGCAGACTGCTTAGGATCGCGCTGATTGTCTGGTTAGGCAGCATGAGCGCCGCGTCCCCCTTTCCGGGTCAAAGATAAAACTGTGTCTTGCTGAGATGTAGGGGCCGGGCATGTCCGGCCCGCGGCTTTCCCGCAAGTACACAGGTAAGGCAAGGTTGCGGGCCGCATATGTGCGGCCCCTACAAACCGCCCTTGTTTACTCAATCAGCGCCACCGCGTGGGCGGCGATGCCGAGGCCCTCGCCGGTGAAGCCGAGGTGTTCCTCAGTGGTGGCCTTCACGCTGACGGCGTCCAACGGCAGGCCGAAGGCGTCGGCAATGTTCTGGCGCATGGCCGGGATGTGCGGGGCCAGCTTGGGGCGCTGGCACAAAATCGTGGCGTCGATGTTGCAGACTTTATAGCCGTGCTGGGCGATGATTTTTGCCACCTCGCGGGTCAGTGCCAGCGAGTCCGCGCCCTTGTAAGCGGGGTCGGTATCAGGGAAATGCTGGCCGATGTCCCCCAGCGCCGCCGCGCCCAGCACAGCGTCCATGACGGCGTGCAGCAGTACGTCAGCATCCGAGTGGCCGAGCAGTCCCTTCTCGTAGGGTACTTCGACGCCGCCCAGAATCAGCTTGCGGTCCTCCACAAGGCGGTGAACATCATATCCGTGACCAATGCGCATGGTTTTCTCCTTTTGTAGGTCCTCTTTGGTGGTGATTTTGTAGTTGGCGTAGTCCCCCGCCGTCAGCGTGACCGGCAGGCCCGCCAGCTCAAACAGGCTGCAATCGTCGGTGACAAGGCTCGCTTTTTCGCCGGTGACGGCACCCAGCGCCTGCAAATACAGTGTGCGCTGAAAGCACTGGGGCGTCTGCACGGCGTAGAGCGCGGCACGGTCGGGCGTCTCGACGACGCGGCCGGACTTATCCGCAATTTTGATGGTGTCCTTGACCGGCACAGCGGGGGCCGCCGCGCCAGAAGCGGCGGCAGCGGTCAGCGCTGCGGTGATGACCTCGGCGCTGATAAAGGGGCGGGCGGCGTCATGGATGGCGACCAGCTCCCCGGTGGCGGCGGCCAGGCCGTTGCGCACGCTGTCGGCGCGGGTGGCCCCGCCCTGCACAACGGCACAGGGCTTGGGGCAGGCGGCGGCGATTGCCTCGCAGGCGGCGCGGTTGCCGCCGCAGACCAGCACCAGCTGGGTGACAGCCGGGTGCGCAGCCAGGGCGGCGCAGCTTGTCTCCAACACGGTGCGGCCATCCGGCAGACGGAAGCTGAGTTTATCAAATCCCATTCGGCGGGACGCGCCCGCCGCCACGATGATGGCGGACACGGCGGGCAGGTTTTGGTTTTCCATGGGCGAAGTGCCCCCTTTATATAGGTATAATAAATATTATACAAGGTCATACAGAAAAAATCCACTAAAATCTGGATGATTTTTTGTGCGGAGTGAAAAAAGTATCGCATTCCCCGTAGGGGCCGGGCATGCCCGGCCCTCCACCGTACGGCAAGCGCGATATTTCGAGAGAGCTAAGGGCGGGACACGTCCCGCCCCTACCTATGTGCCTGATTTTCTGTGGGCAATGTCACCACGGCCTTTGCCCCCTGCGGTGCATTCTGCATAAACTGCACACTGCCGCCGTGGGCCTGGGCGATCTGCTCGACAACGTGCAGGCCCAGGATGTGGGGCGTATTCGCCCCTGTTTCACCGGTCTGCAAGGCGTGCAGCACCGCTGCCGGGTAGCCCGCGCCATCGTCGGCCACTGTCAGTTCCAGCGCGTTTTCGCGCAGGGCCGCCGCCAGCGTGATATGCACGCCGGGGGCGTTGTGGCGTGCAGCGTTGTTCAAGAGATTTTCCACCGCGCGGCCCAGCAGAGCGGCATCGGCGTGCAGCACAGCCTTGTCAGCATCGGGCGGTAGTTCCACCGCCATGTCGCAGCCCGCCGCCAGCGGGCTTTCGCAGAACTCGGCGGCCAGGCGGCGCAGCAAGGGCCCGGCCTGCACAGGCTGGCGGCGCAGCGGCTGTGCGCCGTATTGCAGTTTGCTGGTCAGGTTCAAATCCTCGATGAGCGCCCGCAGCTTCTCGCTCTGGGTGCGGATGTCCCCGGCCTTCTGCCGCACGGCGGCGGGCAGCGCGGCGTCCTGTTCCAGCTGTTCGGCCCAGCCCAGAATCAGCGCCAGCGGTGTGCGCACATCATGGCTGACCCCGGCGATCCAGTTCGTCCGCGCGTCGTCCCGCCGGGCAATGATTTCCTTGCGGCGGCGCAGCTGCTCACTGGCGCGGTTGACCGCGTCGGCCAGCTCGCCCGCATAGCCGGTGGTGGGTAGTTCCACCGTGCCGCCGTCGGCAATGGTGTCCAGCCCTGCCGCAATGGCCCGCAGCTGCCGCGCCCCCCGCCAGCTGAAAAAGACGCAGCACCCCACCACAGCGGCCAGCAGCACCCCCAGCGTAGGCAGCAGGCCCGCTGCCGTAGCGTACATCAGGGCGGCACTGCTGTAAATGTTGTACTTCCAGACTGAGCCGCGGGGCTGCGCCGCCACAAACAAACCGTAGTCCGCCGTCCAGCAGAACACCGGCCAATCGTCGAGATACCAGCGGGAGAAGGACGCGATTTCCGACGCTGTGTAGCGTTTATTTAAATTTTGCGGCAGGTCGTACTGCCAGATGACCGTGCCGTTTCCATCCAGAACCATGGCCCAGGCGTAGCCCTGCATCCACTGGGCAGGCGTTTGGGTGGTGTCAAATTGCAGGCCGTCGGCGGTGGGGGTCAGGGCCTCGGCCAGTGTGCCGATGCGGGCACGGTCGTCGGATGTTTCGCCATAATGCAGGCCCAGATAGACCGTCAGCCCCAGCAGCAGGCCCACCACCAGCAACACCACCGCTGCCGTGGCTAGCACATAGCGGCGTATCATGCGTGTAAAGGTTTTCAACTTCACATCTCCCCTGCCAGTTTGTAGCCGATGCCCCGGACGGTCACAAGCCACTGCGGGCGGCCGGGATCGGCCTCGATTTTCTCCCGCAAATGGCGGATGTGTACGTTCAGGCTGTTCTCATAGCCGTAGTAGTCCGCACCCCAGACTGCCTCACACAGAGCGTCGTAGGTCACGATATGCCCGCGCTCATCGGCCAGCTTTTGCAGGATGGCCCGCTCGGTGGCCGTCAGCGCGGCAGTGCCCTCCGCGCGGTGAACGGCGGCGTCCTGCAGGTCCACCGTGACACTGCCCATCGCTACTGTGCGGGGGCGGCACAGTTCGGCCCGGTAGGCGCGCTGCAAAATATGCTGGACGCGCAGGAGCAGTTCCTGCATCAGAAACGGTTTTGTCAGGTAGTCGTCCGCGCCGAGGCCTAAGCCGAACAGTCGATCGGCGTCGGCATCCCGGGCCGAGAGAAACAGCGCCGGCACATCGGATCCTGCGTGCAGGTCGCGGAACAGCCCGAAGCCGTCGCCGTCGGGCAGGTTGATGTCCAAAATCATCAATTCGGGGCGGCGGCGGGCAAAGGCGGTTTTGGCATCGGCACAGCTGGAGGCGGTGCGCACGGTTTTGTAGCCCGCCGTGTGGAGGTTATCCGCCACAAGGGCGAGCAGGTCGGGGTTATCATCGACAAGGAGAATATCAGCGTCGTAGATGGTGGTCATGGTTGCATCCCTTTACATTGGTGTTGAGAATGTAGGGGCCGCACATATGCGGCCCACGGCTTTTCCTGAAACGGTCATCTGCCATGCGGCTGCGGGCCGGGCATGCCCGGCCCCTACCTATCATACAACGATTCAATCAGCTCCACCATAACACGCCCCCAAATTTAAGCCAAAATTAAGCTGCCCTTACAGCTTCTTTAAGGTCGGCAGTGTATGCTGAAACCACCGAAACAAAAAGGAGTGTTGACAATGCAAACGGTAATTGAGACAAAATCCCTGTGCAAGCAGTACGGTACGCGGATGGCCGTTGACCATGTGGAGCTGCACGTGCCCCAGGGCTGCGTGTATGGGTTCATCGGGCCGAACGGTGCTGGCAAATCCACGACAATGAAGATGCTGCTGGGGCTGATCCACCCGACGTCCGGCAGCGTGCGGCTGCTGGGCCAGCCGCTGACCCGCGAAAGCCGCCTGGCTTTGCTGCGCCAGACCGGCAGCCTGATTGAAAACCCGGCTGGCTACCTGCACCTGACCGCGCAGGAAAACCTGGAAATCGTCGCCGACTTAAAGGGCGTGCCCCACAAAGACATTGGCCGCGTGCTGGATATCGTCCACCTGGCGCAGGACCGCAGCCGCAAGGTGGGGCAGTATTCGCTGGGCATGAAGCAGCGGCTCGGTATCGCCATGGCACTGCTGGGCAGCCCGAAGCTGCTGATCCTGGACGAGCCAACGAATGGCCTGGACCCCGCGGGCATCCAGGAAATGCGGTCGCTCATCCAGGATATGCCCGCCACTACCGGGGCAACGGTGCTGATCTCGAGCCACCTTTTGGGTGAGATGGAGCAGATGGTCGAGCAGGTGGGCATCATCGACCATGGCCATATGCTGTTTGAGGGGCCGCTGGCCGAATTGCAGCGTCACAGCCGGGGCAGCGTGACGCTGCGGCTGCTGGACCCCGCCAAGGCCGCGCCGATTTTGCGGGCGCACGGCATCGCGGCGGACGGCGGCTGCATTACCCTGCCGCCGCTGCGGGATGACCTACTGGCCGCGCTGGTGCAGCAGCTGGCCATGAACGGCGCGGGTGTGGTGGAACTGACGCCCCACACCAAGACGCTGGAAGAAATTTTCCTGAGCCTGACGGCCAACGAGGAGGCGGACTGATATGCTAAGCGCATTGCACGCGGAATTTCAAAAGGCGCACCGCCGCCACGATTTAGCGATTTGTCTGGTTGTGCCGGTGGTCGTGTTCCTCTGGACGGGGCGGCTTACTTCCAACGACCCGGAGGAATTGGCCAACGCGTACAGCGCCCTGCTGTACGCCCTGCCGGTGCTCAACGCGATTTTGATGCCGGTGGTCATGGCACTGCTGGCAAGCCGGTTGTGGGATATTGAGGTCAAGGGCAGCACGACAAAGCTCCTGTACACGCTGCAAAGCCGCCGCAGCCTGTTTGCGGCCAAGGCGGCGTTCGGCATCGGCGAGGTCGTTTTGATGGTCGCGCTGGAAATGGGCGCGGCAGTTTTGCTGGGGTGCACGCAGCACTACACCGAGGCGCTGCCGGTGGGGCAGCTGTTTTATCTGGGCGGCTGCACGCTGGCCGTGGATGTGATGCTGTATTTATCCGAGCTGCTGCTGATGCTGGCGTGGGAAAATCCGCTGCCTGCGCTCTGCGTCAGCATTGTAGGGGCGTTGGTAGGGCTGTTCTCGGCGTTTATGCCGCCCATCGTCAGCTATTTTGTGCCGTGGGGATATTTTGTCCCGCTGAGCAGTTACGAGGTCGCCGTCTGGGACCAGGAGACACACACGGTCCTGTTCGGCACGCGGCCCTTCAACTGGGGGCTGCTGGCGTTCACCGCGGCGCTGGCGGCAGTGCTGTTTGCAGCGGTCTGGCGCATGATGCGCGACAAGGAGGTATAACGAATGCTGAAACGTTGTATTGTTGCGGAAAACCGCAAGCTGCACGCCTCGCCGATTTGGGCCATGTTTGTGGTGCTTCCGCTGATTTCTGCTGGGTATGGGACCTTCAATTATCTGCAAAATCTCGAGATTCTGACCGAGCGGTGGTACAGTTTATGGACACAGCACACGCTGTTTTATTCGATGCTGTTCTTCCCGGCGATGGTGTCGGCGTATGCTGCCTACCTGTGGCGGCTGGAACATATGGGGCACAACTGGAATTTGATTATGGCCGTGCCGGTGCGGCCGTTTGATTTGTTCCTGGCGAAGTTTTTGGTTGTTGTAAAGCTGATGTGCTTTACACAGGTGTTTGTGTATATTTTGTATCTGGTCTGCGGGCGGCTGTTTGCCGGGTTTACCGATTGGCCGCCTGTCTCCACGTTATTCTTTATGCTGCGCGGCGTTTTGGGCGGGCTGGCCGTGGCGGCGGCGCAGCTTGTGCTGGCAATGCTGATCCGCAGTTTTGCGGTGCCGATTTTCTTAGGGCTGGTCGGCGGCATTATGGGGATGCTGCTGGGCAGCAAAGGCTTTTCCCTGCTGTGGCCCTACTGCCTGATGCAGCAGGGCATGAACGCCAACCGCAGCGAGGATATGCTGGCCGGGAATGCCGTGCCGTTTTTGCTGGCGTGCGCGGGATGGCTGGCGGTGGTGTTTGTGATTGCGGGGGTCGTGTTGGAGAAGCGGGATGTGAAGGCGTAAAGTTTGCCGCCATGTAGGGGCCGCACATATGCGGCCCGCCACTTTCCCGCAAGTGGGCGTCTGCCTTACACGCGCGGGCCGGGCATGCCCGGCCCCTACAACTGTGCTTGCCATTTTATCCGCCCTGCTGTATAATGAAACCATCAACAAACAGGAGGGCACGCCATGACTGCCAATGCTGCCGATTTTGCCGGTACCGGATGCGGACGCCGCTATGAAAAAGAGTTGGAAACACATTTCCGCGATTGTATGCTGTTTTATCTGGATGGCCGCATCCGGTTTGAGCGCTACTGCTATGGCGAGGCCGCCTGCCTGGTGTTCAGCGTATGGGCGCATGGCTTTGACGCTGACGGTAAAATTTTGTGGGACCGCGAGCCGGAGTTTGAGAGCCAGCAGACCGCCATCCCCCGCTATCTGACCGACGTGCAGGAAAGTGGAAATGCTTTACAGTTCGATAATGCCCGCAAACGGTACGTGCTGACCGAGGAATTTGACGCGGACAAGGCGAATGGGTACAGCAAATTCAAGGTGTTCTGGCTGAAACGGAAGAAAAAATAAAAAGAGCCTTGCAGCGTGTTGATGCGTTGCAAGGCTCTTTTGTTGTAAAGGCCGCGCGGGCGGCATATATGCCGCCCCTACAAGGCTTTTCTGAGCAGGCTTGTAGTGGCCGGGCATGCCCGGCCCCTACGGAGCAGTTAAGGAATCAGAACCGCTCCACACCGTCTGCGGTCACGCGGGCGTAAATCAGCGGCGGGACGGTCGGCTTTTCGGCACGGATGATGAGGCCGCCGCGGTACATTTCCTCGGCTGCGTCAAACAGGCTCTCGTCGTCAGCGTAGAACGTGCAGATGCTCTCCCCCGCTTTGACGTAATCGCCAAGCTTTTTGTGCATCGTGATACCGGCGGCAAAGTCGATGCTGTCCCCTTTCTTGATGCGGCCCGCGCCCAGCAGCACGCTGGCGTTGCCGATCTTCTCAACGTCATTCTTATAGATATAGCCGTCAGCTTGGGCGGTCAGCTCATAGCTGTACTTGGCTTTCCGGAACTTGTCGGCGTCTTTCAGCACGCTGATATCGCCGCCCTGGGCCGCAAACATCCGGCAGCATTTTTCAAAGGCCGTGCCGTCGGCAATGACGCTCTCGGCCAGCTTGCGGCAGGTGAGCATATCGCCCTTGCCCGCCAGCACCAACATATTGCTGGCCAGCTGCAGGCAGACCTCGGTCAAATCGACCGGGCCTTTGCCCTGCAAAACGGCCATGCTCTCGGCCACTTCCAGCGAGTTGCCGATGTTGTAGCCGAGGGGCTTGTCCATATCGGTGATGAGCGCCGCAACCTTGCGACCATGGGCCGTGCCGATGGCAACCATCTGGCGGGCCAGCTCCAGGGCACCGTCCAGATCCTTCATGAACGCGCCGTCGCCCATCGTGACATCCAGCAAAATGGCGTCGGAACCGGCGGCCAGCTTTTTGGACATGATGGAGGAGGCAATCAGCGGAATGCAGCCGACTGTGGCGGTCACATCGCGCAGGGCGTACATTTTTTTGTCAGCCACAGCAATTTTGCCGCTCTGGCCGATAACCGAAATGCCAATCTCGTTGACCTGCTTGAAGAACTCCTCCTGGGTCAGGCTCGTGCGGGTGCCGGGCACAGACTCCATCTTATCGATCGTGCCGCCGGTGTGGCCGAGGCCGCGGCCGCTCATCTTGGCAATCTTCACGCCGCAGGCTGCGACGATGGGCGCAATGACCAGCGTCGTCTTATCGCCGACGCCGCCGGTGGAGTGCTTGTCTGCCTTGATGCCCGCGATGGCGGACAGATCGACCATATCGCCGGAGTGGGCCATGACGTCGGTCAGCATGGCGGTCTCCTCGTCAGTCATGCCGCGCAGGTAAATCGCCATGAGCAGCGCCGACATCTGGTAGTCGGGCACGTCCCCTGCCACATAGCCGTTGACGGCAAAGGCAAGCTCGTCATGGTTCAGCGTACCGCCGTCGCGTTTCTTGGCGATAACATCGTACATTCGCATAATTTTTCTCCTTTTAAAAAGCAGAGGCCACCCGGCAGTTCAACCGGGCGGCCCTGCGTACTGTTGTGATTAACGGCTGCCCTTATCGTAAGGAATGCCCTCGGCCTTGGGGGCCTGGGAGTTCTTGGAGGTGAAGATCAGCACGATCATCGTGACGATATACGGCAGCATCTGGTAGAAGTTGGAAATTTCCTTGACACCCTCAAACTTCGGCAGGAAACTCAGGGTGGAGTTCAGCGCGGCAATGACCTTGAACAGCGCGAAGAACAGCGACGCGCCCAGGATCGGCAGCGGTTTCCAGTTGCCGAAAATCATAACGGCCAACGCCAGGAAACCGTAGCCGCCGACGTCGGAGTTGAAGCCGGAACCGGCTGCCACCGTGTAGGCCAGGCCGCCGATGCCGCCCAGGAGGCCGGAAATCAGCACACCGGCATAGCGCATCTTGTAGACGTTAATGCCGACGGAATCCGCCGCCTGGGGATGCTCGCCGCAGGCGCGCAGACGCAGACCAAAGCGAGTCTTGTACAGCACGATGTAGGCTGCGATGAACAGGACGATGGCGACCGGAGTCGTCAGGTAGAAATACTTGAAGATCAAGTTGTTCCAGAAGCTGGGGCCGTCCACCGGGGCAAGGCCGAAGGTCTCGCGGGTGATGCGCACCCAGTTGGGAATGAAGATGGTGGTCAGGCCCTGGCCCTGAATGGCCCAGGTCATGACGACCGCGAATGCGGGGGCAAACTGGTTTAGCGCTGTGCCGCCGATGGTCTGGTCAGCCTTCAGGTTGATGGCCGCGAACGCCAGGAACAGTGAGAAGATCATGCCGGTAATGCCCGCCACCAGAATGGCAATGAACATCGACAGCTGCGGGTGCGCGGGGCCGAAACCGCTCTGGTCCAGGCCCTGCAGCGTAAAGCAGGCAAACAGTGCGCCAATGATCATCATGCCTTCCAGCGCGATGTTGATAACGCCGGAGTGCTCACTGAACATACCGCCCATAGCGACGAGCAGCAGCGGCACTGCGAACAGGATTGTCATACTGATAATGTTAGCAGCGATCATCATTTCGCAGCACCTCCCTTTTCTTTACGGCCGGAGACCGCCTTGGCAATGACGCCGCGCATCAGCAGGGCGAAAGCCGCCAGGTAGATGATAACGGCAATAACGATATCGATTGTCTCGGAGGAGTATGCAGGCTGCATGGCGGCACCGCCGACCTGAATGTAGCTGATGAACAGCGCGGCAAAAATCGTGCCGATGGGGTTGGAGCTGGCCAGCAGGGCGACCGGGATGCCGTTGAAGCCCATGCCGAGGATGGACTTTTCCAGCACGTACTGGCCGGTACCGGCCAGGTAGTAGATGGCGCCGCCAATGCCGGACAGCGCACCGGAAATGACCATGGAAAGCACGATGTTACGCTTGGAATTGATACCCGCATACTGGGCGGCATCACGGCTGAGGCCGCAGGCTTTCAGCTCATAACCGAAGGTCGTCTTTTGCAGGATGACCCAGACGAGGATGGCAAAAAGAATCGTGATAATGATGGAAATGTTGATCCAGCTGGAATTGCCGAACAGCGCGGCAAACGGCCCCTTGGGCAGGATAGCCCCTGGGTTGGCGGCGCTCAGCGCGGCGGTACGGTCCGAGTTGGACGCGCCCCAGCCGGAAGCCAGCATATTGGGCATATTCGCCAGCAGCAGGTTCACCAGATACATACCGATCCAGTTGAACATGATGGCGGTGATGACCTCATTGACGTTGAAATACGCCTTGAACAGGCCCGGGAAAACGCCCCAGATGGCACCGCCCACAGCGCCCGCCAGCAGGCAGACGTACCACGGCATCTGGAACTGAATGGCGCACAGCAGCGAGAAAAATGCACCCATGGTGTACTGACCGGAAGCGCCGATGTTGAACAGGCCGGTCTTGAAGGCAAAGCCGACGGACAGGCCGCACATCATCAACGGCGCTGCCTGATACAGCACCTTGCCCAGCTTGTCCATGTTGGAAAAACCAGTGGTCAGCATGGCTTTCATGCCGCCCAGGGATGCCGAGGGATTCAGCAAGACCAGCAGCACAAAGCCCAGCACCAGACCGATGACGATGGACAAAAGGCTTGCCAGTACGCCTACGACGGCGGGACGCTGCAAAAGCGGCTGTTTATTTTGTTTGCTCATGCTTTCGCCTCCCCTTGCTTTTTGGCACCTGCCATGTACAGGCCCAATTCTTCCACGGTGGTCTTGCGCGGGTCAAACTCGCCCACGATCTCACCTTCATAAATGACCAGGATGCGGTCAGACAGGTTCATGACCTCGTCCAGTTCGAGACTGACGAGCAGGACCGCGCGGCCCTTGTCGCGCTCGGCCACGATCTGCTTGTGGATATACTCGATTGCGCCGACGTCCAGGCCACGGGTGGGCTGGACTGCGACCAGCAGCTCCGGCTCCTTATCGACCTCGCGGGCGATGATGGCCTTCTGCTGGTTGCCGCCGGACATACTGCGGGCGATGGTGGCAGGGCCTTGGCCGCTGCGCACGTCATACTGCTTGATAAGGCGCTCGGCGTATTCCTGCACGGCGGCCTTTTTGATGAAGCCGTGATTCTGGAACTCGGGCTGCCAATAGCGCTGCAAAACCATATTGTCCGCCAACGTGTAATCCAGCACCAGGCCGTGCTTGTGGCGGTCCTCCGGGATATGGCTCATACCCGCCTTGCTGCGCTCGCGGATGGGGGCGCTGGTGATGTCCTTGCCTTCCAGCTTGATGGTGCCGGAGGTGGGCTTTTCCAGACCGGTAATGCCGTAGATCAGTTCACTCTGGCCGTTGCCGTCGATACCGGCGACGCAGACGATCTCGCCCGCGTGGACATTGAAGCTGACGCCGCGCACGGCGTTGTTCTTGTGTACCTTGCTGGGCACAACGAGGTTTTCCACTTCCAGAATCGGCTTGCCCGGCTCGCAGGGCTTTTTCTCGACGGCAAACTGCACGTCGCGGCCAACCATCATCTTGGACAGTTCCTCTTTGGTGGTGTCCTTGATATCCACCGTGCCGATGTACTTGCCCTTGCGCAGGACCGTGCAGCGGTCGGAAACGGCCATGATCTCGTTGAGCTTATGGGTGATGAACAGGATGCTCTTGCCCTCGGCCTTGAAGCCGCGCATGATATCCATGAGCTCGTCAATCTCCTGCGGAGTAAGAACTGCCGTAGGCTCGTCGAAAATCAAGATCTCATTGTCGCGGTACAGCATCTTCAGGATCTCGACACGCTGCTGCATACCGACGGAAATGTCGCTGACCAGCGCGTCCGGGTCGACCTTCAGGCCGTACTTTTCGCTCAGGGCCATGACCTTTTTGCGGGCCTCGTCCTTCTGCAAAAAGCCGTGCTTCGTATCCTCGACGCCGAGGATGATGTTATCGAGCACCGTGAAGCACTCGACCAGTTTGAAGTGCTGATGCACCATGCCTATGCCCAGTGCGTTGGCATCGTTCGGGTTGTTGATCTTGACTTCTTTTCCGTTTTTCTTGATCGTACCCTGCTCCGGCTGGTACAGACCAAAGAGCACGCTCATCAAGGTAGATTTACCGGCGCCGTTTTCGCCCAGCAGGGCATGGATCTCGCCCTTGCGCAGCTGCAGGGTGATATCGTCGTTGGCTTTGATACCGGGGAATTCCTTGGTGATGTGCAGCATTTCGATGACATAATTATCTGCCAATCGTTGCACGCCCCTTTCAATGTGTACGGGCTTGTACACAAATTCTTACTCTATATTATACAGAAAAACTCTGCTGTGCACAAGAGAATCTGCGCAAAAAGTCGTCAGAATTTGTAGAAAACCAACAAAAACCACCCTGCGCGGGATGCGCAGGGTGGTCAAAAGTCATGCCTTTAAAGCATCTGCCGTATCAGATCAGCTCTGGTAGTCCACGGTGATGGTGGTGACAGCGGGCTTGACATCAGCATCGAAGCTGTCGTCGATGGCCAGAGAGCCGTCCACGATAGCAGCGTACATGGTGTCGTACTGCTCCTGGGTGAAGCTGGTGAACTTGCTGGTCGCCATGGGCAGACCAACACAGTTCTCAGCAGCGCCGAGCTTGGTCTCCTTGCCGGAGTAGGTCTCACTGAACTTCCAGCCGTTGTTCAGGGCATCGGTCAGGGCCTCGTTGACAGATTCGGCCAGACCCTTCATGGCGGAGGTGATAACGGTGTCGAACTGACCGGACTGGTCAACGTCAACGCCGATCATCTTGCCGCCGTTGGCCTGAGCAGCAGCGTCGCAGCTCTGGCAGACAGGGCCGCCGCAGGCAAAGACGACCTCGGTACCCTCAGAGTACCAGCCATCCATCTTGTTCTTGACTTCATCGGTAGCAGCGAAGCCGCCGGAGTACCAGTACTTGATGTTGACATCCGTAGCACCGATCTCCTTGGCAGCAGCGTCAGCGCCCTGCACGAAGCCGTAGCCGTAACGGATAACAGCGGGAACGGCCATGCCGCCCAGGAAGCCCAGCTCCTTGTAGCCGTCATAAACAGCGGCGTAGCCGGCCAGGTAACCAGCCTGCTCTTCCTTATAGGTGATCAGAGCGGTGTTGGCCGTGGGGGTCTTGTCGCCCAGGTCGGCGGTGGAAACGTCCAGGGCCAGGAACTGCACATCGGGGTACTTCTCCTGAGCCTCGGCAATGGCGGAACCGAACAGGTAGCCAGCCACGACGATGGACTTAGCGCCGTCGTTGACAGCGTTGTCCATCTGCTCCAGACGGGCAGCGTCAGAGTCCTCAGTGGGACGGTAGTAGTTGGCGCTCAGGTTGTTTGCAGAGCAGAAGTCCTGCACACCCTGCCAGGTGTACTGGTTGAAGGACTGGTCATCGATGTTGCCAACGTCGGTAACGAAGGCGACATCGGTCTTGCTGCCGGAAGTGCTGGCGGCAGAAGCGGCCTCAGAGGTAGCCTCCGTCGTGGTGCTCGTGGCGGTGCTGGCGGAAGAACCGCCGCAGGCAGCCAGAGAGAGCGCCATGCTGGCAGCCATTACAAAAGCAAGAAACTTTTTCATGGTTTTGATCTCCTTAGGTTGTTTTTCAGTTGCGCAGCGGGGCGAGTTCCCCGCCGCAGTACCTTCAGTATACCGCATCTGCGGCGGCAATTCAATGAAAAAAGATGACAAAAAGAATTACAAAAGCATAACAAAGGGTTTACATGGTCCGATTCACCGTCACATTGGGGGTGTCGGGCAGGGTGTCCAGGTCGGCGTAGGCATCCACTTTGCGCACGCTGGTACGCAGATCCTCGTACAGTTTTCGGTAATCGTCCTGGGTGAAGGTGTCAAACCGCCAAGGCGCACCCGCTTCCAGCGCGACCGCGCCGGTGGTGTAGCCGACCTTCTCGGTCTGGCCCGCGCTCTGGGTGTCCCAGCTGCCATTCGTGAAGAAGCTGTACAGCTCCCGCTGGACGGCGGCGTTATAGCACTTGACCGCGCTTGCCAGCACGCGGCCGCTCAGGGCGGTGTTGTCCACATCGGTGGTGACAGCCTTACCGCCGGTCTGGTTGACTGCGGAGACCGCACCCTCGTACAGGTTGCCGCCGCTGACCATAATGAGCGCTGTACCGTTATTGTACCAGTCCACCATACGCTGGGTGATGGCATCGCTGTTCTCGTCGGTGTCAGTGAACCAGGTCTGTAAGGTCACGTCCTCGCCCTGTAATTCTGCGGCGGCCTCTGCCCCCTGCAAAAAGCCGGTGGCGTACCGCACAATGCCGGGCACCTCCCGCGTGCCAATGAAGCCGAGGGCGGTGTACCCTTCGGTCACGACGGCGTAGCCCGCCAGATACCCGGCCTGTTCTTCCTGGAAGAGGACGCAGTGGACGAGTTCGGCAGTCTTGTAGGCGCTGTAATCGGCGTTGTGGGGTTCATCGTCGAACAGCAGGTAGTGTACATCGGGGTAGTTGTCCTGGATGCGGTAGAGTGCTTCGCCCGCAGCCTCGCCCTGGCAGACGACAAGCCTTGCGCCGCTCTCGGCGGCGGCACGCAGGGCAGTCTCGGCATCATCGGCCGTATTCCCCGCGGCGGCATAGGTATCGGCGGTGTAGCCGTACGTGTTGGCGAAGGTCTGCACGCCCTGCCACAGCATGGCGTCTGCCCCGTTCTCTGTGCCGGAGGGGCCTGTCACCAGTGCAATGGTCTGTCCGCCTGCCGGGATCAGCGTCGGGTCATCGGGCTGGTAGACGAACGTTGCGTCGTTGGTGGGGGCGGTCACGGTATTCTGTTCCTGCGCCGGGTCGGCGGCGTCAGCCGTTTTGCAGGCGGTCAGCCCTGCCAGCAGTACCAGCGTCAGGAACAGTGCTAAGAATTTCTTCATGGGTTAAGGGAACTCCTTTGGTTTTCTGAAAAGCCGCCCCTCAAAGGGGAGCCAAAGAATTTTCACTCCAGATTCGCCGGGCCGAAGCCGTAGGGCAGCAGGTCGCCGAGGGTGGTCACGATGTAATCGTTCTCGTCTTTCGCCATAATGACGGTCAGCTTCGGCCCGCCGAACTCATAGAGCGCCTGGCGGCAGACACCGCAGGGGCCAGTGACGAGGGTGTTCTTCTCCCCCACTTTGCTGCCCACAATGGCGATAGCGTCAAACTCGCGCACCCCCTCGCTGACTGCCTTGAACAGGGCCGTGCGCTCGGCGCAGTTCGTGGGGGTGTAACCTGCGTTCTCGATGTTGCAGCCCTTGAACACGCGGCCATCCCTGGCCCGCAGCGCCGCGCCCACATGGAAGCGGGAGTACGGCACATAGGCAAACTTCTGGCCCTCAAAGGCTTCGCGGATCAGGGCCTGGATCTCAGCTTTTTCCATCTTACTTCTCCAAAAAGGCGTCCACGCCCAGCGCGACCTTCATCATGGCGGTAAAGCTGGTTTGGCGCTGTTCGGCGGTGGTGATCTCCGGCGAGACAAAGCTGTCGGAGATGGTCAGCAGGCAGGCCGCGCGCTTGCCCAGCACCTTCGCGTTGTGGAACAGCGCGAAGCTTTCCATCTCAACGGCCAGGCAGCCCTTTTCGTCGCGCAGTTTTTCCCAGTAGGTGGGCTTGGCGTCGCTGGGCTGGCGGTAGAACACGTCGGAAGAATGGATGTTGCCCTCGATGAGAGGGATGTCCGCAGCCTTGGCGCTGGCACGCAGGGCGTCGTTCAGCTCGGCGCTGGGGGTCTGGATATCGTCGGTGTCGCCGCTCTGGGTCACGGCGTAGTTGCTCTCGGAGTAAGCACCGGTAGCCAGCACAACGTCAAACAGCTTGGCCTTGTCGGTGTAGGAGCCTGCGGAACCGATGCGGATGATGTTCTCAACGCCGTACTGGCTGAACAGTTCATAAGAATAAATACCGATGGACGGCATACCCATACCGCTGCCCATCACGCTGATGGGGCGGCCCTGGTAGGTGCCGGTATAGCCGAGCATACCGCGCACATCGGTGACGACGCGCGGGTTCTCGAGGAAAGTCTCGGCAATGAATTTAGCGCGCAGCGGGTCGCCGGGCATCAGCACGGTCTTGGCAAAATCGCCCTTTTCGGCGCGGTTATGAGGGGTAGACATAAGAGCACACTCCTTTATTTTAGGTTATTTGTAGGTATAGTATACCACACTTTCGCAGTTTGTGGTAAAATTAAATGAAAGATTTTTGTGAAAGAGGGATTCTTATGCAGCTGCCGCACCATTGCACCCTTTGCCCCCGGGCTTGCGGGGCCGACCGCGCCGCCGGGCAGCGGGGCCTTTGCGGGGCCGACGATACCCTGCGGGTAGCCCGCGCCGCCCTGCACCACTGGGAAGAGCCGTGTTTAAGCGGCGACCCCAGTGCCGAGACCGGCAGCGGCACGGTATTTTTCAGCGGGTGTACGCTACGGTGCTGCTACTGCCAGAACTACCCCATCAGCCAGGGTGAGGTTGGCAAAGCGATTTCCGTAGAGCGGCTGGCCGAGATTTTTATGAATCTGCAAAACGGCGGGGCGAAAAATCTGAACCTCGTCACGGCATCGCAATACCTGCCCTGGGTCACGGCGGCGCTGGATCAGGCAAGGACCGCCGGATTCTGCCTGCCAGTCGTTTACAACACCGGCGGGTATGAAACGGTGGAGGCCGTCAAGGCGCTGGCCGGGTATGTGGACATCTGGCTGGCGGACTACAAGTATGCGGACGGTGCGCTGGCTGCCGAGCTTTCCGCCGCGCAGAACTACCCTGCCGTGGCCGACGCCGCCCTTCGCCAGATGCTTTTGCAGACCGGTGCGCCGGTGTACGATGCGGACGGCTATTTACAGAAGGGTGTCATTGTGCGGCATCTGGCGCTGCCCGGCCATGCGGCGGACAGCAAGGCCGTTTTGCAGCGGCTGGCCGCACTGCGGGCGGAAACGGGCGTCGCATTTATCCCGAGTTTGATGAGCCAGTTTACCCCTTTTTATAAGGCGGCCGAGCACGGTTTAGGGCGGCGCATCACGACCTATGAGTACCGGCAGGTCATTGACGAGGCCGTGCGCCTGGGCCTGACCGACGGCTATATGCAGGAAAAAAGCAGCGCCCGCGAGGAATACACGCCGCCGTTTGATTTGGAAGGAGTGTAAAGATGCTGCTTTCGATTCTCTATCTTGCTTTATTCATATACGTTGGCCTGCTCTTGGCCCGCCGGGCGGTGCCGGATGGGAGCGCTGCCGTTATTCTGCCGCTGGGCTGCGGGTTCGGCGTGTCGCTGCTGGCGGTGCTGCCTGCAGTGCTTGCGCTGGCGCTGGGCTTCACGCTGCCCGCCGTTCTGCTGGCGGCTGCAGCCGCAGGCGTTCTGGGCGGCGTGCTGCTGCGCCGGGGTGTGCGGCTGCGCGGCATGGCAAAAGATGCCGATTGCGGCGCACTGTGGGCCTGCATCCTGCCGGTCGCGCTCATCACGCTGTACCTGCTGCACACCCATGTACTGCACACGGTAAACGGCGCGTACCACACCGGGCAGAGCTGCTACGGCGATATGCCGATGCACCTGGGGTTCATTAAATATATCGCGCAGAGTGGTGAATTTTTACCGTGCTATCCCCTATTGGGCGGCGAGCACCGGTTCGGGTATCCGTTCTTGTGCGAGACTGTCTCCAGCGTATTTTTGGTGCTGGGGGCGGACCTGCGCACGGCGTATCTTCTGCCGATGCTGCCCGCATTTTTGTCGGTGTACGGTATGTTCTGGCAGCTGGCCCGCCGGATGACGGGCAGCGCCGCCAAGGCAAGCCTTGCGTTTTACCTGTTCTTTATGGGCAGCGGGTTCGGCTTTGTGTATTTTCTCGGCAGTGCTGAAAAGTTTGCGGGCATCTTCACCGGGTTCTACACCACACCGACGAATTTTGTGGAGCAAAACATCGAGTGGGTCAACCCCATCGTTGATCTGCTCATCCCCCAGCGGGCAACGCTGTTCGGCTGGTGCGTGCTCTTTCCCGCCGTGTACCTGCTGTGGCGGTTCTGCTATGAGGGCAAGCGCCGCCTTTGGCCATGGCTGGCCCTGCTGGCGCTGCCCCTGCCGCTTTTGCATACCCACAGTGCGCTGGCGCTGGTGCTTTTGTGCCTTGTGGGCGGCGTATACACTCTGGCGCAGGGTGCACGGCGGGAGACGCTTTTGCCCTGGCTGGGGCTGGCGGCAGTGTGCGGCGCGGCGTGGCTGGCGCAGATGCTGCCCACCGTGCTGGCCCAAAGCCTGGACGGTCAGCACATGCTGCGGCTGCACTTTAACTGGATCAACGGCCAGGACGACGGCACGCTGAAGGACAATTATTTCTGGTTTTACATCAAAAATATCGGGCTTGTGTATCTGCTGCTGGTTCCGGCGTTTATCCACGCCAAGCCCAAACAGCGGTGGCTCTACGGCGGCGGGCTGGCAATTTTGGCGCTGGCGGAGTTTGTTGTGTTCCAGCCCAACAATTACGACAATAACAAACTGCTTTACGTCTGGCATATGCTGGGGTGCATTTTAGCGGCGCAGCTGTTGGTCGATTTGTTTGCCAAGGTCCGTGCCCTGCCCTGGCGGGCGTTGGGGCTGGCGGCGTGCTGTTTTGCGGCCATGTTCGGCAGTGTACTGACCGTCGGGCGGGAGATTTTCAGCGACTACCAGCATTGGAGCGCGAATGACATTGCACTGGCCGACTATATTGATGCGAACGCCGAGAGCGACGCGCTGTTTTTGACAAGCGACAGCCATGTCACGCCGGTATTTGCGCTGGCCGGACGGCGGATACTCTGCGGGTCGGGCAGTTATGTCTATTACCACGGCATGGATTACGCCGACGAGTACAGCGCCATGGCAGCGCTGTACGAGCATCCCAACGAGAGCACACTGGCGGCGTGGGATGTGGGGTATGTGCTGTTTGATTCCTCCGTCTACGGCAAATTTGCCGATGCAGACGAGAGTTGGTACGCCGCGCGGTATCCTATCTGGTACGAAAATGACGGATGCCGCGTGTATAAAATTGTATAAACAAGATCCGCGCCGGATGTTTTCCTGCGCGGGCCTTGCCTATTCCCCCAAAATTTCTTTCTGCATTTTCTTTGTCAGCTTGGCAAAAATCAGTGCATACCCGCTTTTGCACAGGCGCATGACCTCTTCCTGCGGCACGGCCCCATCCAGCCGCACGCTGATCCAGTGCTGCTTGTTCATGTAATACCCAGGCAGGATATCCGGGTACTGTCGCTGCAGGAAGTTTCCCTCTTCCGGTGCGACTTTCACCGTCAGCATCGGATGGTTTTGGTATTCCGGGGCACAGTCGTCTGCCGTAGTCAGCAGTGCGGCGAACATTTTGCCGCCCACCATATAGCGATCCCAGCCCCACTCGGGTTTATAATCCCGCACTGCGCCGGGATTTGCCAGCAGCAGGGTATCCAATTCCGGGTAACGTTCAAATGTCATCGGGTTTCCCTCCTTTGTAAAAACAGTATAGCATACTCCGCCCCTCTTTCACATAGGATTTGACAGAAATTCCTATGTGAGGAGGTCAGGCTATGAAGGGCGACCCTGAGGAGCGCGCGGCGGCGGTGGGACGGTATATCGCGGAGAGCGGCGCGACCGTGCGGGCGGCGGCAGCCGTGTTCGGCGTGAGCAAATCCACGATCTGGAAGGACCAGCACCGGCTGCGCCGCCAGAACCCCGGCTTGTGGGCCGAGGTGCAGGCCGTCGTGCAGAAAAACAAGGCCGAGCGTCACCTGCGCGGCGGCGAGGCCACGCGGCGGAAATATTTGCGCGAACCATCTTGCACCGCGCCGCACGGCACAGTATAATAAAGAAAAAGCCAAAAGGACGGTGTACCTATGAAACGGCAGGATTACATCAGCTGGGACGAATATTTTATGGGCATTGCCATGCTTTCGGCCATGCGGTCGAAGGACAACAACAGCCAGGTCGGCGCTTGTATCGTCAGCCCCGAGAATAAGATTTTGTCTTTGGGCTACAACGGTATGCCCATCGGCTGCAGCGACGACGATATGCCGTGGGAGCGCGAGGGCGAGGATCTGGACACAAAATATATGTATGTCTGCCACTCGGAGCTGAACGCAATTTTGAACAGTCCCAACCACGATTTGCGCGGTTCGCGGATGTATGTGACGCTCTTTCCCTGCAACGAGTGCGCCAAGGCCATCATCCAGAGCGGCATCAAGGAATTGATCTATTTATCGGATAAATATCACGACACGCACGCCAGTATTGCCAGCCGTCGGATGTTCAACATGACCGGCGTGAAATACCGCGCGTATCAGCCCACCGGGCGCGAGATCAAATTGGACGTATAAGGAGCTGTGGATATGAAAACCATCATCATCGGCATTGCAGGCGGCACCGGCAGCGGCAAGACGACCCTGACCGAGAAGCTGCGGGATCATTTCGGTGCGAACGAGGTCAGCGTCATCAACCATGACAGTTACTACAAGCGCCACGACGAGCTCCCCTACGAGGAGCGCTGCAAGCTGAACTACGACCACCCGGACAGCTTTGACACGCCGCTGATGGTCGCCCACCTGCGGGAGCTGCGCGCCGGCCACCCGGTGCAGGTGCCGGTGTATGACTACACCATCCACAACCGCAGCGACAAGGTCGTTCTCGTGCAGCCCGCGCCGGTCATCATTGTCGAGGGTATTTTGATCTTCGACTCCCCCGAGCTGTGCGACTTGATGGATATGAAGGTGTTCGTGGACACCGACGCCGATGTGCGCATTCTGCGCCGCATCGTCCGCGACGTCAAGGAGCGCGGCCGCACGCTGGACAGCGTGGTCAACCAGTATTTGACCACCGTCAAGCCGATGCACGAGCAGTTCGTCGAGCCGAGCAAGCGCAAAGCCGATTTGATTGTGCCCGAGGGCGGGCACAACCTGGTGGCGCTGGAGCTGCTGATCAAATGGGTGGACAATCATCTGCATAATGCAGAATAAAAAATGAAAAGGCAGGCGCAAAGCAGCGTCTGCCTTTTTTAGTTCCTCTTTGATGGGAGTTCCCACCGCAGCGGGTGAGGGGGTGGGCCGCAGCCTCGCGGCATAAACAGTCAGCTCCCGGCCGCCGCTCCCCTTCTGGCGCTATGCGCCACCTCCCCCGTATCGGGGGAGACTGTCCTCAAAGGGGAGGCTTTTACTCGAATTACGCCTTTGCCTGGCTCGGATGCGGGACGGGCGGCATTTTTGTAAACAGGGCTTTCAGCGCCAGCGGTGTGGCGACGCTGGACACAACGATCAGCAGGATGACCGCCGTAAAGTAGACCGGGTCAACGACTCCGACTTCCAGGCCCTTCTGGGCAACAATCAGCGCGACCTCACCGCGGGTCATCATGCCGACACCGACCTTGAGAGCATCGCCCCAATTAAAGCGGCAGATTTTGGCCGCCAGGCCGCAGCCGATAATCTTGGTTGCCAGCGCTACAATGACAAAGCAGACGCAGAACAGGAAGATTTCCGGCGTAAGGCCGCTGATATCGGTTTTCAGGCCGATGGACGCAAAGAACACCGGTGCAAAGATGACATAGTTGCTGATGTCCACGCGGCGCTCGACGTAGGAGGCGTCGTTCATCGTGCACAGGACGATGCCCGCAATGTACGCGCCGGTGATATCGGCAATGCCGAAGTACTGCTCGGCAATGTAGGCCATAGCGAAGCAGAACGCCAGGCTGACAACGGTGATGCGCTGGGTGTGAGGGTTGCGGGCGTCCAGCCACTTCATGGCGTAGTGGATGATGACGCCCACACCGATGGCGACAAGGAAGAACAGCACAGTCTGGATCAGCACGCCGCCGATGCCGGTGCCCTCGCCGGAGCTGGCACCCAGCACGCAGGTCAATACGATGATACCGATGACGTCATCAATGACCGCCGCGCTGACGATGGTCGTGCCGAGGAAGCTCTTCAAATGACCAAGCTCCTGCAGCGTTGCCACTGTGATGGAAACGCTGGTGGCTGTCATGATGGTGCCGATGAACAGCGCACGGTAAAACTCCGGGCTGCCCACTGCCGCAAAGCCGTAGAACGCGCCATACAGCAGCGTGCCGCCCACCAGCGGCACAAACACGCCCACGCAGGCGATCAGCGTAGCGATGGGGCCGGCACGCATCAACTCTTTCAGGTTCGTGCCCAGGCCGGTGGTGAACATCAGCAGCACGACGCCGATTTCGGCGAAGATGGAAATGGAATCGCTGGTCTGCACCAAGTTCAGCAGGCACGGCCCGATGAGCAGACCGGCGATGATCTCGCCCACGACCTGCGGGGCCTTGCACTTGCGGGCGACCAGCGCAAAGAATTTGGCGCTCAGAATAATGATCGCCAGGTCACGAAAAATGGAATACATGAAATATCCTCTCCTTTTGTCCGGGTGAAATCGTGCACCCACAGAAATTGGGAAGTCGTACATCCCCGATGCACGCATTTTTGATCTGCAGGGGGGCGCAATGCCCGGAAGATGTTTCACACCTATATAGTTTTAGCACCTTGCACGGCGGTTTGCAAGAGGATAAAACGTACAAAATATGCAGTTCGAGCGCATATTTTGCGTGCATTTCGCCCATCGGGAAAATTTTCGAGAATTTTCTGCAATTTTTGCTTGACATTTGCCGCACCGATTGCTATAATAGCTCATGCAGTCAGGCGCTGCACAACTGAATATGTGGAAAGATGGCTGAGCTGGTCTAAGGCGCACGACTGGAAATCGTGTAGGGCCCCTAAAGCCCTCAAGGGTTCGAATCCCTTTCTTTCCGCTTATGAACCGCCCTCGTGAGTTTTCATGAGGGCGGTTTTGCTGTTGCCCCTATGCCCCAAGTTCCCTGCCGCATATCTGCGGCGGGGAATTTTTATTGACATTTTCGGTCTATTGTAGTAGACTATAAGCAAGGACAGGTCTATTGCAATAAACCAGGAAGGAGCTTTCCCTATGCCAAACCATGAACCGCTGCGCCTTGCCGAGGGTGAATACCGTTTTGCCTGCCTTGTGTGGGACCATGAGCCGCTGCCCAGCGGGCAGCTGGTGACGCTGGCCGCCGACGCGCTGGGCTGGAAAAAGAGTACGACCTATACCGTGCTGAAAAAGCTCTGCGAACGGGGCGTTCTGCAAAACGCCGACGGCCAGGTGACGAGCCTTATTAAAAAGGAAGATGTCCAGCAGGCCGAGAGTGCCGCCGTGGTGGATAAGACCTTTGGCGGCAGCCTGCCGCGCTTTGTGGCTGCCTTTTTGAACACCCAGCCCATCAGCGACGCCGAGGCTGCCGAGATCCGTGCACTGCTCGACGCCGCCCACCGCGAGGAGGGATAGTTATGCGCAGTACCGTGTTCGCGTTTTTGCTGCTCAGCGCCCGGGGCGGCGCTGCCGCGCTGGCGGCCTGGGCCGTCTGTAAGCTGCTGCGCCGCGCCCACGCGCCCAGCCGCCTTTTGTGCTGGCTGTGGCTTGCCGTGGGGCTGCAGTTCGTGCTGTCCTGGGGCATCCCACTTTCCCTGCCCCGCCCGCAGAACACCCAGCTGGCCGCAGCTGCTGACACCGTGCAGGAGTTGGGCGAACTGCCGCTGGTCGCGCCCCCGCCCGCTGTCTCCGCGCCCGCCGCGGCGCTGCCGTGGTACGCCCGGCTGACGCCCTGGCACGCGCTGGCCGCCGTGTGGGCGGTTGGCGTAGCGGTGCTGGTCGTGCGCGGTATCGTTGGGTACATAAAATTGAAACGTCATGTGGCGCTGGCCTGCAAAACATCGGACGGCTGCTACGGCGGGGCCTGCGTGACCGCGCCGTTTACCTTAGGTATTCTGCGCCCGCGCGTCTACCTGCCCGACGATTTGCAGGGAACCGCCCGGCAGGCCGTGCTGCTGCACGAGCAGACCCACATCCGCCGCCGCGACCCGCTGACCAAGCCGCTGTTCTACGCCGTGGCCTGC
Organism: Gemmiger sp.; assembly: GCF_057431175.1. NCBI lineage: Bacteria > Bacillati > Bacillota > Clostridia > Eubacteriales > Oscillospiraceae > Gemmiger > Gemmiger sp. The sequence goes on from NZ_DBMDDV010000012.1 coordinate 26,512, forward strand.
CTGCACTGGTTCAACCCGCTGGCCTGGCTGGCGTTTTACACCTTTGAGCGCGACATGGAGGCCGCCTGCGACGAGGCCGCCGTGCGGGGCCGTCCCCTGCCCGAGCGCAACGCCTACTGTGAGAGCCTTCTGCATTTTGCCGTGCAGGGCCGCAGCATACCGGGCAGCTTGGCTTTCGGCCAGGGCAGCGTGAAGGAGCGCATTGTCCATTTGCTGCATTACCGCCGTTTGGGTGCCGGGGCATTGGCCGTCTGCGCCGCCGTGGTGGGTTTGAGCGTAACGGCCTGCATGGTGCGCCCGCAGGTCGAGGATGCCCCCGCCACCGCTGCGCCGCCCGCCACCGCCGAGACGGCAGAGCCGACCCCCACACCCGCACCGACCAGCGTGCCCGCTGTGGCTGCCGCTGCCCTGCCGACATTGGATAACGCTGCGAACAGCCCGCGCTTTATCTGCCCTGTCAAGTACAAATATATTTCCCGCTTTGCCACGAACGGCCACCGGGGCGACGATCTATGCGCTGCCGAAGGCACCGAAATTTACGCCGCCGCGGACGGTGTTGTGCTGGCCGCGCAGGAGCATTACAGCTGGGGCAATTTTGTCGAGATCGACCACGGCGCCGACGCCAACGGTCTGCGCTGGTCCACGCTGTACGCCCACATGCAGTCCTGCGCCGTGCAGGTCGGGCAGACCGTGACCGCCGGTCAGGTCATCGGGTACGTGGGCAGCACCGGCAATGCTACCGGCAACGCCTGCCATTTTGAGATGCAGGTCAATGGCACGCTGGTGGAGCCGCGGTATTTTACCGCCTACGGCGGCAGCGATGCCGCCGAACTGACACAGGAAAAGGCGGATGAAATCTTGGCCGAGGCCGTGCGCCGTGCCGCTTCCGACCAGGTGACTGCCGCCGATGGAGCCGCCCTTTCCGGCGTGGATCTCTTTACCCTGCCGGTCGCGCCCCCGCCGCAGGTCAGCGGCTATGACCCCGAAAACGGCCACCCCGGCATTGACTTTGCCGCCGAGGAAGGCGCAGAGGTTTACGCCGTTGCCGGTGGCATCGTGACCGCCGCCGACTACGATGTTGAAAAGGGCAACTATGTCGTCCTTGACCACGGCGGGCTGGAAACGGAGTATCAGCACATGAAGTCGTTGCTCGTCTCTGCCGGGCAGGCCGTGGTCCAAGGCCAGGTCTTGGGATATGTGGGCAGCACCGGCAATTCCACCGGGCCGCACCTGCACTTTGAGGCACGGCAGGACGGCGCGCCCGCAGACCTGACCGGGACTGCCCTATTAGCGGAGTAACAAGATGAAATACAGGCACTTCCCCGCCGCTGTATTGGCGGCGGGGCTGCTTTTTTGTACCCTTTTTTCGGGTTTTGCCGCCTATGCGGATGATAAAAAGGGCGAATTAACACAAAACCAGACCGAAGCGCGGCAGGAATATGAAGCCGAACAGGCAGCCTTAAACGAACTAAAAAGCGCCCAGGCGCAGACCGAGAACGAGGTTGCCGCGCTCACCGGGCAGGCGGCGGAACTGGCGGGGCAAATCACTGACGTGACTGCCGCCGTGCAGGCTGCCCAGACCGAATTGGATGTTCGCCGGGCTGCCACAGAAGCCGCCGACGCGACGCTGACTGCCAAGCAGACTGAATATGACGCGCGGCTCGCCTTGTGCAAGGAGCAGCTGCGGGCCATGCAGCGGCTGGACGGCGGCGGGGCGCTGTGGCTGTTGGCGCAGGCGAAAAGCCTGTACCAGGTGCTGACCTTTGACACGGTGCTGCGGCAGATGAGCGCTAAAAACAGCGCCGTACTGGCAGAACTGGACGCCGAGGCCGCAGCGCTTGAACAGGCCCGCGCCGAAGCCGAAACCGCCGCCCAACAGGCTGCCGACGCGAAAGCAGCGCTGGATGCCCAGCAAGCCGCGCTGCAAGCCACGCAGTGCGAGTTGGAGACGGCGCTTTTGGACGCGAACAGCGCCCTGACCGCACAGCAAGCCGCCGCCCAGGCCCAGGCCGCTGTGACCGACGCCGCGAAAAAAGCCTACGAGGCTGCCACCGCCGCGCTGGACGCCTACGTACGGGCGCAGAGCCAGCGCTACACCACGGCAGATTTACACCTGACGAGCCTAGCCTTTCGCTGCCCGCTGGACAGCTATGGGCGCATCACGACCCAGTTCGGCGAGCCTGACCCCTGGGGCATCCCCCACCGGGGCACCGACTTTGCCGCGCCGGGCGGCACGCCGATTTACGCCATTGCCGACGGCGTTGTCAGCGCCGCGCGGACCATGAACAGTTACGGCAACTGTGTACAGGTCAGCCACGGCACTGCCGACGACAGCCATTGCTATGACAGCCTGTACGCCCACATGAGCAGCATCGTCGTAGCCCAGGGCGACACCGTGCAGAAGGGTGATCTGCTGGGGTACGTTGGCAATACCGGCAATGTTTACGGCGCAGGCGGCGGGTATCACCTGCATCTGGAACTGCGGGTGGACGGCGGCAGAGTGAATCCGTTGGGGTATGTGCCGACATTGTAGGGAGGCTGTCTGCTTTGACTTTCGGGGATGTTTTATATTTTGTCGGCTTCCATGTCGAATACACCGCCGTGCGGGTCGGGCGCGGAGCGGCATTTTGGCTGCGGGAGCTGGCCCGGGCGCTGGTTCAACTGTTGGCCGTGGTGCTGCGGCCCCTGGTGCGGGCGGCGGCATATTTCCGTGCAGCGCTCATCCACCCGCACCGCCTTGTCGGCCTGCTGCTGCCGCTGGCGGCGGGGGCGGCGCTGGTTTTCTACGTGCGCACCACACTGGCACAGCCTTTTGTGCTTCGGGTCGAGGTTGGCGGCCAGACCGTCGGCTATCTGCCCGGTGAGCAGGCCTTTGAGGCCGCCCGCGCCGACGTGCAGGCTCGCATCAGCGGCGCGGCGGATTGGGATATCCAGCCCGAGTACACCCTTGTCTGGGGTGCGGGCGTGCAGACGATGACCGAACGCGAGACCGCCGACGCGATTTTGCGGGCGGCGGGCGGCGACATCACCGAGGGCACCGCCGTTTACATCGACGGCACGCTGCGGTACATCACTACCGAAGGCGACCACCTGCGCCGCTGCCTGTACGCCGTGCGCCAGCTCTGGCAGACCGAGGGGGTGCAGACTGACTTCGTCCACCCGCTGCGCCTGGTAGACGGCATCTACCCTGCTGTTGCCGTCACGCCCTACGGCACATTACTGGACGCCCTGCGGGACAGCGGGCTTTTGCAGGTCAAAGTCACCCGGTACGAGACGGTAACAAAAGAGCTGCCCTTTGAGACGCAGACCGTCGAGGACGCTGACCTGGATTTTGGCAAGACCGAGACGGTACAGGCCGGGCAGAGCGGCAGCGAGCAGGTCACAAGCGAAATTGTGACCGTGGACGGCGCGGTCGTCAGCTGCCAGGCCGTGGACGTGCAGCTTTTGCAGGCCCCCGTGCCGGAGATCATCCACCGGGGTACACGGCTGAAAAGCGGCATGATCGGCAAGCTCGGCACCGGCAGCTTTCTCTGGCCTGTGCCGGGGTATTCGGGCATCAGCCGGTGGGCTAATCTACCCTATGGCCACCGCGGGGTGGACATCACCGCGCCCTACGGCACGCCGATTTACGCCGCCGACGCGGGCACGGTCATCGCTGCCCAGTGGCACAATCACCCTACCGCGAGCTGGGGCTATTATGTGGAGATTGACCACGGCAACGGCTACAAGACGCTGTACGGCCACATGTCGTCCTTTGTGGTGCAGACCGGGCAGACCGTGACGAAGGGCCAGCTGATCGGCTACGTGGGGGCGACTGGCACCGCCACCGGCAACCACTGCCATTTTGAAATGTATTATAACAATGCACTGATCAGCGCAAGAAATGTGTTCCCGGATATATAACTGCCTGCCAGAACACTGCGGGCGGATGTGAGCATCCGCCCCTGCAATTCTACAATTCTTTTGCAAAACGCTTTACTTTTTACTTTGTATATGGTAAAATTCTTTCCATAGTAAAGCTACAAAAGCTCTCGTTCAGGTGCAATGACGCACACGAACGGGAGCTTTTTGCCTAAAATGAGGTGTTACCATGGATCACATCGACCGCAAGATCATTGACATATTGCAGCACGACGCGCGTATTCCCCTAAAAGAAATCGCTGACCAGGTATTTTTGTCCAGCCCTGCGGTGTCGGCCCGCATTGCCCGGCTGGAGCATTCCGGCACCATCACCGGCTATCAGGCCCAGGTGGACGCACCCAAACTGGGCCACATGGTCAAGGCGTTCATCAACCTGGACATGGACCCCCAGCGCAAGCCGGAGTTCTACCCCTATATTGAGAGCTGCGCCCATGTGGTGGAGTGCAACTGCGTCACCGGCGATTACAGTATGCTGATTGAGGTTTTGTTCGGCACGACGCAGGAATTGGACCAGTTCATCAACCACTTGCAGCAGTTTGGCCGCACGCGCACGCAGATTGTGTTCTCGACCCCGGTAGAGCACCGCGGTGTGCCGGTGGCGGAGCCGGAGGAATAAAAAACGCCTTTCTCAATGGAGGGATGAAGCCTTTGGGATATTACAGGTATCCCCCGCTGCGCAGCAGGAATATCCAGCCGGTCAGCGTCAAGGCCGAGAGCAGCGTCGTCAGGGCGATGCAGCTCGACGTCAGCACACCCTCGTGGCCCATGTTTTTGCTCATGACATAGGCGCTGGGAGTCGTGGGGCTGCCCAGCATGATGAGCAGCGCAATCAGTTCCTCGTCGCGGAACCCCAGCGCCACCGCGCAGGGCAGAAATACCGCCGCCAGCCCCACGGTCTTGATAAAGGCCGCCGCCAACGTCGGCCCCAGCTTTTTGATGGCCTTGGCCCCCTCAAACGAGGCACCGATGGACAGCAGCGCCAACGGCGTAGTGACGGAGGCAATATTGTTCAGCGTTTTGGTCAGCACTGCGGGCAGCGTGAACGGCAGCAGCGCATAGACCGTGCCGGACACGATACCCAATAAAATCGGGTTGGTGGCCACGCCGCGCAGCAGCTGCTTTGGCGTGGGGATACCACGCTGCTGTGGGGATTCCAGCATCAAAATCAGCACCGCAAAGATGTTGAACAGCGGCACGCTGCCCAGAATCATCAGCGGGGCCATGCCTGCGTTGCCGTAGATGTTCTGGATGAACGCCACGCCCAGCACAGCCGCACTGCTGCGGTAACCCGCCTGCACGAACTCCCCCACCAGCGATTTATCTTTGAGGAACCGCTTTGCCCCTGCCCACACAACAAGGATGCCGATGAACGTTGCGCCAAAGCAGAACAGAACGAACTTCGGCTGGAAATCGTGCAGGATGTCAACGCTGCCCATATCCAGAAACAGCATGATGGGCAGTGTGATTTTAAAGGTCAGCTTATCCGACGCCCTGCAAAATTCCGGCGGCAGAAAGCCCCACTGCCCCAGCGCGTACCCCGCCACCATGACCAGAAACACCGGCAGCGTCGCATTCAGGCTGAAAATCAGGTTTTGCATCGTGACATCCTTTCTTTTTAGAGAAAAAGAGAACTCCCACAGCGAAACGCTGTGGGAGTTCTCTTGGTGCGGAAGATGGGACTTGAACCAAAATTGCTTCGATTTACCGTTGAAATCTCCTGCACGAAAGCTATAACTGCCGTGTTTTCGCTGTACTAAATCTCATGGATAAAATATAAAACTTGCCTATAAGAATCAAAAGTGTGTTCAAATATGTGTTCAGATTACGCCTGTTTCAGCACCCGCAAGAACACGCTGTTGACGGCCTGCGCGGTGTTCTCCGCATCCCCTGTCAAGGCATGACCGTACACGCCGAACGTGTCCATGTCGGCGCTATGGCCTACAAGCGGCTTGACCTCTCCTGCTGGTAAGGTCTTTACCACGCTTACAAAGGTGTGGCGCAGCTCGTATGGGCTGACTGCCTGTAATTCATTGACACGGCAGTAAATGCGCCAGCGGTAATAATAGAACTGCTCTGACTTGATGCAGAATACAGATTCTTCATCTCCTGTGAGATTGCGTTGATCGTCCAGCACGCGCCTTGCCACATCGGACATGACAAACGAGCGGACGGCGTTCTCATTCTTGCCGTGTGTCTCTTCATCATCTACATTGATGGAGCGGGAAAGGTAGACCATGTTGCCGTGTATATCAGCCCAGCGCAGCCCTACAAGCTCACCGGGGCGCAGACCTGTAAGTACCTGAAATCGGTAAGCGTTTATGAACTGATCGCGGACAACAGCGCCTTTATAGGTCGTAGTATCTGTGTTAAACAGCTTTACCATGTCAGTAGGTTGCAGCACCTTTTTGCCCTTGAAGCGTGCGCCTGCCGGAATCGTCAAGTCTTCGGGCATATAGGTAGACAGCTTTGCCTTGCGGCAGTATTTGCAGAATGACCGCATATCAGCAGCGAGAAGCATAAGCGTTTTCTTGCTCTTGCCTGCCACATGGGCGTTGTTTATGACCGTCTGTAAATCCTGATCTGTAATAGCATTGATGCGTTTCTTGCCCAGCACAGGCAGCACCCAGCAGCGCCAACGGCTCTCTAATGGGCGGTAGTTTGTGCTGCTGGTAGTTATCTCGACATTATGCAGCCATGCTTTGCAGACATCCTCAACGCGCCCGGCGCGGGCAGCTATGCCATCATCTAACCATGCATCGGCTTTTGCGTTTGCCTCCCGCTGACCTGTGCGCCCCGGCTTGCTGCTGTAAAACTGCTTGCGCACACCGTCTTTCTGTACACTGACCCGCCAGCGCTGTGTTGACTCTACCCACTGCGCTGTGTTCGTTCTCTTGCCCATAATACACCACCTTCCCGCCGTCTGTGATAATGCAGGCGGCTTTTATTATGCCTGTCAGCCCGTGAGAGAGCGCATATAACGGGCTTGACATTACAGACGTATAATTTCATTAAAAGCGCGAAAAAGCGGTAAATAGCGGTTATTCTTCGGCTTTCTTTTGGTATTGAGGTGTATTTGCAAGCTGCTTCAGATATGCGATGACTTCCGGGATGCTTTCTTTATCCAGATGCCGAAAAAAGCACCGGGATGCTTCAAACTTTCCGGGATCGTTCAAAAGGCTGTACAGATAGGCGATTTGGTCATCATCGGATTTAAGCTGAATCTCAAAAATGCCAGAGTTTATCGGGTCAGATGCTTTTTGCATGGGGCCGTTTGTTGCAATGCTTTTTTGCATCCGGCTGGAAACATCGTCTATAATTCCCTGCGCTTGTTCGTGCGGATTATCAGAAATCAGCTCATACCATTCCACACCGAGCGCAGCCGCGATTTTCTTTAGCGTGGCAGGTTTTGGATTTTTTATCCCGCGTTCGTATTGGCTAATTGCCTGAGGAGTTACACCAAGGCGCTTTGCAAGTTCGGCCTGTGTTATGCGCATGGTGACTCTTGCCTGTTTGATTAGTTCCCCTGTATGCATCTTTAACCCTCCCATTAACAAATAGAATACCATGAAAGAAAGGAAAAGTAAAGAAAAAGGTTTAATTTAGCTGTTGACAAAACCAAAAGATTGATATATACTTGAGAAAAAGTGAACCAAAAGGTTTACTGAAAGTGAGGTGGAAATATGGCGAAGTCTATCGTTGTTGACCGCGTGAAGGTCATCGCCCAGATGGCCCGCTTGGACATCACCGGCGAGGAACTAGCCCAAAAGGCTGGTGTTGGCCGCAGCGCAGTTATCAAAATGCGGAAAGGTCAAGCTGTGTGGCGTACCACTGCGCAGCACGTCGCCCGCGCTCTGGGCGTGGACGTGGCCGAGCTGTTAGAAACCAAAGGAGAGTAAACCATGCGACAGAAATTTTTCAATCTTCGGGTCAAGCTCTTGGAGCATGACATGACCCAAGAGGAGGCCGCCAAGATTGCGGGCATCAGCCCCAGCGCGATGGTGAACCGCATGAGCGGCCGCTATCCGTTCGATGCGTGGGAGATGCAGCGGCTCGCAAAGGCACTTGACATTGCCCCGGCTGATTATGGTCGCTACTTCTTCAGCGAGGTAGGCGCATGAACAATGTCAAAGATCCGCGCAAGGCGCAGGAACTGGCCGTGCAGATGCTACCGCTTGCCGATGCGTGGCAAGCTGACATTATCGCCCCGGTCTGTACCAACGATGACTTTAAGGCTTTACTAGTGGCTTTAGGGAAAGCCATTACCTGCACAGACGCACTCGACCTTATATACTTCCTTGCGGGAACGCCCAGCGCTACAAATGACCGTAAGGCGCGGCTGGACACGATTTTGGAACGTCGTTCCTACTGGGAATACTTAGACTCAAATGCAGTCGCAAAAGATCACGACGAACAAGCATCCATCCCAATAGGGGCGAAGAAGCCGTCAGCTCTCAACGCCTTGAGGGAACTTGCGGGAAACGCCGCAATAGGCGCACCGGGAAAGCCCTTGAATCTGGATGAAGTTAAGTCAAAGCCTATAGACTGGCTGATTCCAAATCTAATCCCACGAGGGGAGCTTGTCGTATTAGGCGCTGACGGCGGCACAGGCAAGGGGTTGTATTATGCACAGTTGCTTGCGAATCTGACCACAGGCAAAGGAAACGACTTTTTCCCCATCGACCTACCCACAGCGGGGCGCGTGTTGATTTTCTCTGGAGAAGATGAACCTAGCACTATCTACAAGCCGCGCTTGCTTGCGGCGGGTGCAGATTGCTCTAAAATAGCCATTCTGACGGCAGACAGCTATTTTAGAGATACCGGGAAACTACTGAATCTTAACGACGCAGACACAGAATCTTTTATCAGACAGGCAGCCCCCGACCTAATCGTTATTGACCCCTATCAGAGTTTTCTCGACGCTCACGTCAACATGAGCCAGAGAAACGAAATGCGCGCAGCGATTACCCCGTTTCGTACATTTTGCCGCAATAATAACGCGGCGGGGCTTATCGTCTGCCACACGAACAAAAAGAGTGCCGTCGCAGGGCGGCAGCGTCTTGCAGATAGTGCTGACTTGTGGGATTTAGCACGCCTTGTCATTATGCTCGGCTGGTCAAAAGCGGATGAAGCAGTGTATGCCAGCGTTGAGAAAATCAGTTATAGCAAGCGCCCCATGTCAACGCTGTTCAGCATCGAAGCCGCAGAAGCCGAGGATGTAAAAACTGCCGTCGCCGTCTACAGAGGTCGCACAGATCGCCGAGATGCAGACTTCATCTTACAACGTGCAGCAACACCGACACCGACGCGCGACGCCGTCAGAGACGCCATTCTAGCCGCACTGGAAGATTCCACGCTCGGAAGTATGGCGAGTACGGAACTGCAAAAATCTGTCTTGCTTGAGACCGGATGCAGTGAAGCCACATACCAGCGAGCGTACAAGCAACTTACGGACGAAGGACTTATTTTAAAGAAACCACTGCACACAGCAGGAAAGAAAGGTGTTTCAAGCTGGTTTACCTACCTTGCGGCCTGCTGTTCAAGTAGCACTCTTTGAGAGTGATTTCAGAAGAAGAAGTTGACATTTTATAACCACATATCGTCTGTTTTTAACTTCTTCACGAAGCAGAAGTTAAAAGCCTGCGCCTTGTCCGCTGCTTTAACTTCTTCTTGCTGACGAAGTTTATAAACGACACATTAACGTCAAAATCTTTAACTTCTGCTTATTCCATCTCTTCCTACCAACGAAAGGAGTTTTATAATGCCTGTTGTTCCTAAAATCTGCCCCCTAATGCAACGTGACTATTGCCAGCGTGAGAACTGCGCTATCTGGCACCATGACCGTTGCGGCCTTATCGTGGACGGCGTCTTTATCGCCCAGAGCATCATGGGGCACACCATCTCGCAAGAAATCCTCGGCGAGATTCCTGCCAAGCTCGACGATCTGGCCGAAGCTATCAAAGGACGCGGCGAACAGTGATCTACTGGACCTGCCCTTGTTGCGGAGCAAACCTTGACCCCGGCGAACGTTGCGACTGCAAAACAGAAAAGCCGCCCAGAGTGTTGCAGCACTCACAGGCGGCGGGCGGTAAACAGCTTTTGCACGGCAGTTATACCGCCTCTAGCTTATCAGATTCGGAGGAAAAGTACAATGGATTACACTAAAATTGTGAAGGTTCTTTCGTTAGCAGCAACAGGGAACAGCATTGATGCAGCTCTTGACGAAATGAGTAAAAAAGAGCTTGAATATCTGCTTGAACTGTGCGAGGAAGAAAAAGCCCGTCGCCAAGCGGCAAAGAATGGGGGTGCTTGCAATGACGGCTGAAGCATCAGAAAACATTGAAAAACTGGTGTCCATATTGCTGACCTTTTCCCCTGAGCAAATGGCCGAGTTTGTGGCCAGTGCACGGGAAATCATCACCCAGTACAAGTAACAAACACGGCTGTGCTATCAGGCCATACGGGCTTATGAGGTGATGAAATGAAAGACTACGAACAGCGAGAACGTGACTTAGCCAACATGGGACACAAAGACCTAATCCGCTTTATGCGCCATGCCTACAACTGGTTACTTGATGACGGCATGAGCGAAAGCGAACTTGAAGCAAGTCTTGCGAAATTCGGACTTTGCAAAGAGGATCTTTTCGGAAGGGGGTGAATCGACTTGAGGATTAAAATGACCTACACCGACCAGGAACGCGCCGCCTTTGAGCGCGTCCGTGCCGAGCTGCTACAAAATCTGCCCAATGTACGGCAGCACAGCAGCATCGCGCCGGGCGGCGTTCATGTATTCTACTTAACCACTTGCAAAAAGTAACGTTTTGTGGTATAATATTATAAACAAGAGTACCGCCGAAAGGTAAAGCTACACAGGCTCAGGGAAACGTTTACCGTTTCTTTGGGCCTGTTTTTTTGTGCATGGGCGCAGCCTCCGGCGCATCTCCTTTGCAGGCTGTTTCTGGCGGTGAACGTTTCCCTGTACCTATGTGGAAGCCCACAGCGGTACAAATACGCTTACGGCAGCGGTAAAGCCGGAAAGGAACCCCTATATGGAAAATACTAATATCAACGAAACGCAGACCACCAACGCCACCCAGACGGAATCTGGGGAAAAGCTCTTTACCCAAGAGCAGGTCAATCAGATCGTGAGCGAACGGCTCGCACGAGAGCGCAGCAAGGCCGCAACAGAGCAGGCTACCACCGACAGGGAAAAAGCCCTTGACGCACGGGAGCAGGCTCTTAAATGCCGTGAGCTTGTGGCAGGCGATAAGAAATACCCTGCCAAGCTGCTGGACGTGCTGGACACTGCCGATTTCGACAGCTTCAAAGCACAGGCGGACAAGCTGCTGGAAGCGTTCCCCCACATGGGTGATACCTTCACGGTCAAGGGGGCAAACATTGCCACCCCACCGTTCACTAAAAGCGAACCGGACGAAAGCGAACTGATCAGAAAAGCGTTTCTCAAAAAATAACCGAAAGGACGCTTTATAATGGCGATTACTCTTACCGAAAAATTTGCACCGTACACCGATGAACAGTTCAAGAATGAGAGCAAGCGCAGCCTTGTGACCAATCAGGACTTCGACTGGACAGGCGCACATACCATTAAGGTTTACAAGATTCAGACCTCCGAGATGCAGGACTATGGTCGTACCGGTCCGACCGGCGACAATTTCAGCCGCTACGGCTCTATTGCCGATCTAAACGCCAGCACCGAGGAGCTTGCCCTGAAGAAAGACCGCAGCTTTATCTTCAACGTGGACAAGTTGGACGCGGACGAAACCCAGCAGCAGGTCGAAGCTGCAAGCGCACTCGCTCGCCAGAATCGTGAGGTCGTTATCCCGGAGGTTGACAGCTATACCTACGGCGTTATGGCTACCAATGCAGGCACCAAGCCCGCCGCAAAGGCCCTTACCGCCGAAAGCATTTACAGCGATATTCTGGCAGCGTCTGCCGCGCTAGATGATGCAGAGGTTCCGGAAACTGACCGCGTGCTAATCGTGACCCCTGCCACCTATCAGCTTATGAAGCAGAGCGAGAGCATCGTTCTCAACTGTGACGTGGGCGAGGAGATGCGCCAGAAAGGCGTTATTGCGAACATTGACGGCATGAACGTGCAGAAAGTGCCTGCAAACCGTCTGCCTGCCAAGTTTGGCTTTATGGTTGCCCATCCCTCTGCCACCGTTGCCCCGACCAAGCTGGAAGACTTCAACGTCCACAACGACACGATCTACAGCAGCGGTGCGGTTGTGACTGGCCGCATCTGCTATGATGCTTTTGTTCTGGACAACAAGAAAAAGGGCATCTATTATCAGGCAACGACCTAAAAGACTTCCACAGCGGCGCGGGCTACGGCTTGCGCCGTTCTTTTGTATGAGGTGATTATATGACCCCTAAAAAAGAAAAAGCCCTTGCAGCGCTTCTCACGTCCCCCACAGTAAAGGCGGCAGCACAAGAAACAGGCGTGGGAAGCCGCACAATGCGGCTCTATCTGAAAGACCCAGAATTTTTGGCAGAATACAAAAGGCGCTGTTCCTCACTGCTGGAGGATGCCACGAACAAAGCAAAAGCAGCCCTGCCGCCTGCTATTGAGCGCCTTTCCTCTATTGTTATGGATGATGCGCAGCCGACACAGTATCAGATTGCGGCGTGCCGTGCATTGTGCGAATACAGCTTGAGGATGACCGAAGTTGTAGACTACGAACAGCGCTTGCAGGCGCTTGAAGATGAAATGAGGCGGTAATATGAAGGTATTGAACAAAGCAAGGCTGGATGCGCTGGAACGGGCATTGAAAAGCAAAGATGGCGTCCTTGTGGTTGAACAGGTCGAGGGCGGTTATGAATTGCCCAGCGGGGAGATCGTGAACGACCTTGCACCGCTGCATAAACGCTATGCTGTCGTTATTGTGGACGACGTGGAATACCGCCTTGCCCACCCGGAAGAATGGACGGACTTTGAGCGTTTTTGTCAGGAAAAAAACAGACGATTAAACCCGCAAATGTACCAATAAACAAAAAGACACGCCACGGCTCTTACAGGGCTTGCGCGGCGTGTCGAAATATGGTATTGTAAATATGCCGCTTCGGCGGCAAGGCGCTGCACAACACGGCAGGCGGTTGGCCACACTTCCCGAGAGGGGGTGAAGCCAATGCGTATTACGATTCATGTCGGCATCTTCACGGTGACGATTATCGTCAAAAAACGCAAGAACCGCCACCCTGCACGGTGACGGTTCTTAGATGAACCTATAATCCAAAAGGGCTAACCGCTTGTCGCAGCGCCTTTTCTATGTTTATTATAGCAATCATGCGCTGACCTGTCAAGCAAATATAGTGCGCGTTTTTTTAAGAGGTAAAGAATATGGTTTTGTTTACAATAGATGATGTGAAAGAATCTGATATTCTTGAAATGCAAGATACGCTACGAGAAATTAAGATAAACCATTCTTACGATACTAGAATAGGAGGTATCCCGCCCGATTGGGGGCACAAAGAGCTAAACACATATCTCGAACAAGAGATTGCCCGGGATTGTTTTGACACTCTAAAGGCTCTCAACCGTCTCCCCGATGATGTACCATGGATTCAAGATGAGCTGAAACGTGAAAATACAGTTTGAAGACCACAATGCCGAGGTGCTGCAAGCTCTGGATGCTGCTTGCAATCGCACACTTGAAAAATGCGGGCTTGTGGCTGAATATCTGCTATTTTAGCACTTCATTCTTCAATGTGTGTTCAAAAGTGTGTTCATACAAAGCAAAAGAGCGCAGGAATAAACGTTCCTACGCTCTTTTAGCTGGTGCGGAAGATGGGACTTGAACCCACACGTCATAGACACACGCACCTCAAACGTGCCTGTCTGCCGATTCCAGCACTTCCGCTTATTGCAGTGACTGCGAGAGATATAATAACACAATTCACCCCTAAAAGTCAAGCGTTTTGCGAAAGTTTTATCGGAATACACAGCACTATACACACAAATACCGCCGCCCCGGAAGAGATTCCTCTTCCGGGGCGGCGGTGCGTTTATGGAAGGACAAAGAGAATAGCGGTTTTAGGGGTTACGCGCGGTACTCCGCGGGGAGCTGGTCGATGGTGACATACTTCTCCATGGCCTCTTCCAGCTTCATGCCGTTTGCCACGGCGTCGCGGCGGCAGGCGTTGATAGCCTGGATTTCCTTCATCTTCTCGCCGGTCAGACTGTAACCCTTCATGGCGATCAGGGTGGCCGCCCAAGCGACCATCGGGATGACACAGAACAGGACGATGACGACCATATTCATACCGGGGGTGTACGGATCGTACTGGGTCGGCAGGCTCTCCAAGCCGATGAAGCTGACCGCCACACCGACAACGGTGGCGGACAGGCTGGAAACGAGCTTATCCACCAGGCTGAACAGAGTACCCATGATGCCGGGGATGTACTTGCCGGACTGGTACGTTTCGTAGTCAGAGCAGTCGGCGACCATCGGGATGGGCATATCCGCCGTAGCATAGTACGCACCGTAGCCGACGCCGAACAGCAGGATGAACAGAACCGTGTACAGGTTGAGTGCCAGACCGTTTTCACCCATGATGGACAGGGTGAAGCCGTCGCCCTTGCCCCAGAGCATCAGCAGGACAAGCACGCCCACATAGCACACCAGCGCCACGCTGACATAGCGCATCAGGCTGGCTTTCTGACCTTTCTTCTGGCTCGTGCGCACGGTCAGCAGGAAGAACGGAACACTAAAGACGTAGCCCAGCACCATCATGGGCAGGTACAGCCCGTCATAGTTGCCCATCATGCAGCCGTACAGCATACAGAGGACCGTTGTGTTGGTGGCGATAGACAGCGCCAGCTTGCAGCCCGCACCGGCAACCATCAGGCGCTGCATGGGCTTGTTCTCCTTGATGATCTGGACGTACTCGGAAACCTTGAGCTTTTCGGTCTTTTCGCCGCCGATGCCGAAGTACTTGGGCTGATCCTTTTCCCAGATGCCGATGACGGCCAGCAGGGTGAGCAGAATGGAAATGACGATGCCGACGGGAGCCAGCATACGGAAGAAGCCGGCGGAGCCGTAGCCGCCCTCGTAGTTCTTAGCCAGGATGGGCGCGAAGAACTGCATCGCACCCATGCCCAAGAGAGAACCGACGGTGTTGAAGATGGTGAACAGCGGGCGCTGCTTCGGGTCGTTGGTCAGAACGGTCTGCCCAGAGCGGGTGCAGCTGGTCTGGAAGGTGTAGCCAATGACCCAGACTGCGTACAGGCCGACAAAGGCAGCATAGCGGGCCCACATCATCGTGTCGGGAATCAGCGGGGTCACACAGTACAGCACCAGAATGCTGACAGCCATGATGAGGTTGCCGATGACCATGAACGGGCGGAACTTGCCGAACTTGCCGTTCGTGCGGTCCATCAGTGCTCCGATGATGGGGTCGGTGACAGCGTCAAACAGACGCATACCGGTGACCATGACGGAGGCAAAGATCATGGACAATGCCAGGACCTTGCTGCCGAAGGTCGCGATGTAGGACAGAACCAGAACGTAATACACGTTCGTGGCACCGTTGTTCAGCGGGAACAAGACCAGCTGATAAGGTTTGGCGCGGTTGACACTCTGCGCCTTTGCGTTTTCGCTCATAGGGTTGCTCCTTGTTGTGGGGGAGAATTTACTCAAAAGTCCCCGCCGGGGCCGGCGGGGAGCTTGCGGGGATTACTGGTTGGTACTGTTGTTGTCAGCGGGGGGCTCGGTGGCAGCGGCAGCCTTGGCAGCCTTGCTTGCCTTGATGCGCTTGACCAGCATGACGATGCACAGGACCGTCAGAACGGCCAGCACAACATCGAGGACGATGAGGGCGG
Organism: Gemmiger sp.; assembly: GCF_057431175.1. Classification (NCBI taxonomy): domain Bacteria; kingdom Bacillati; phylum Bacillota; class Clostridia; order Eubacteriales; family Oscillospiraceae; genus Gemmiger; species Gemmiger sp. Next base: position 42,272 of record NZ_DBMDDV010000012.1, read on the forward strand.
TCTGCCACCACGGGGTGACCTTGACGATCTTGGTATCAGCGGTGAAGCCGTTCATCGCGCAGGAGTTGGCGATGACGTACAGGATGCGGTGGGTGGACTGGCGCATGGCCTGGACGACCTCGGGGCAGTCCTTGTACTGGGTGGTCAGTTCGGTAGTCCACTGTACGTCAGAGGAGTCCCAGCTGTCGGTACCGGCCAGTACGCCGTAAGCAGCGTCGAAGGTGCGCAGGGCAATGCCGCGGGCGGTGAACATCGGGTTACCGGAGAAGTCGGTCAGGACGAAGCCGTCGAAGCCCCACTCATTGCGCAGAACGTTGGTCATCAGGCCGGCATCAGCACCGGACCAGACAGCGCCCACACGGGCAAAAGCGTTCATAACAGCCTTAGCGCCGCCCTCGGTGACGGACATCTCGAAAGGCTTGAGGTAGATCTCACGGATGGACTGCTCGTTTGCCCAGGTGGAGATGCAGCGGCACTTGGTCTCGCTGTCGTTCAGGGCGAAGTGCTTCATGTAAACATAAACGCCCTTGGATTGGATGCCGCTGATCTCAGCAGCAGCGATCTTGCCGGAGAGGAAGCCGTCCTCGGAGTAGTACTCAAAGTTACGGCCGCAGTAAGCGTTGCGGTGGGTATCCATGGCGGGGCCGTAGAGGCCGGAAGCGCCCAGATCCATAACATCGTTGCCGATGCACTTGCCGACTTCTTCCATCAGTTCGGTGTTGAAGGTAGCAGCCATGATGTTCTCATCGCTGTAAGCGCAGTGGTTGGTGGAGATACCGGTCAGAGACTGGGTGAAGCCCTGGGGGCCGTTATCGTCCAGGGTGCTGGGCTTGGAAACGCTCTGCACCATGGCGGTGTTGTGGTAGCCCTGGCCGATCAGCTTAGCCATCTCATCAAAGGTAACCTGGTCGAGCAGCTTGTCCCAATCGGGGTCATCGTAGCTCTTGCCAATCATCATGCCCAGGGTCATGCCGTTGTCGGCACCCATGGTGGGCATAACAGCGTCAGAATCGGGGTCAGCGGTATAGTTGCCGGTCATGTTCAAGTCGGCAATCAGAGCCTCGTTGGCTTCCAGGGTAACGACCTGGGGCCAGGTGCCCTGCCAGTCAGAGCGGGACAGGTAGTTAATGCCGTCCATACCGTAGTAGCTGGGGTCGGCATTGTCGAACTGGTTGGTGATGGCCTCACCGGTGACAGCGGAAACGCTGTAGGTGTCCTTGTCCAAGCTGGCAACATTGTAGTTCCAGGCCATATCGGCGTTGCCGTCGGCGGTCATGCCGTTCTCAACGGTGTAGCCCTTGGCGGCCAGCACGTTGTTGATGGCATCGTGAGAATCGTGGGCAGCGGTCAGGTAGTAGTCACCGGCATCCAGGATGTAGGTCTTGGCACCGTTGGCATCGTATGCAGCCAGTTCGCTGCGGGGCACGTTGACGGTAACGGTCTCGGAAGCACCCGGCTCGAGGATCTCGGTCTTACCGAAGCCGCACAGTTCAACAGCGGCCTTCTCGACCTTGTTCTGCTTATCGTAATCGGTGTAGGGGCTCTGGAAGTAGACCTGCACGACCTCTTTGCCTGCCACGCTGCCGGTGTTCTTGACATCAACGCTGACATTGAAGCTGTCGGTAGCGGCATCATAGCTGGACTTAAAGTTGGACCAGTCGAAGGTGGTGTAGCTCAGGCCATAGCCGAAGGGATAAGCAACATTGGCGTTGTAGTCGTAATCGCCAGCGTTGCCCTGGCCCAGGACAGCGTCCTCATAGCGGGTCTCATAGTAGCGGTAGCCGATGTAGATGCCCTCGCTGTAGACGTTGTAGTACTTGTTGCCGTCCAGCATGAAGTCATACCACTCAGCATTGTTGTCCTCGGTAGCGTTGGCGTACTGGGTGCCGTAGAAGTTAACCAGAGAGGGAGCGGTGCTGTTGTCGTTGCAGTAGGTATCGACCAGGTGGCCGGAGGGGTTGACCTCGCCGGTCAGGATGTCGGCAACGGCGTTCAGGCCCCAGGTGCCGGTGTAGCCAATCCACAGGGCGGCGTCGACGCCGTAGCTGTCATCGGTCAGGAAATCACATTGCATAGCGTTGGTGGAGTTGATCAGGACGATGACCTTATCGAAGTTCTCGCGGGCCATAGCCAGCAGGTCTTTCTCCTCCTGTGTCAGTTGCAGAGCGTCGGTGCCATCGGTAAAGCCATCGATGGGCACATCATACATCTCGCCAGCCAGGCGGGTGATGGTGATGATGGCAGCATCGCCATAGGAGGCAAAGCTGTCCTTGACGGCGTCGGTGTAGACATCCATCGGAACTTCGTTGACATGGTAGTCAGAGCGGACGTTGATGCCGGTAGCATCGGTATCCTTGGAGGGGTTGCGGGGGAACTTGCTGCCTTCGCCGGTCAGGTAGAAATCCCACAGGGTGGGGTTGACTTCCAGGCCGTCGGCTTCCAGGGCTTCCTTCAGGGTGGGAGCCTTGGAGGTGTCGATGTCAGCAGAGCCGGTGCCGCAGGTGGCGATGCCAACGCTGGAGTGGCTCAGGGTAGAGATCTTGCTGCCAGCGGCCAAGGGCAGAGCACCGTTGTTCTTCAGCAGGACAGCACCCTCGCCGGTGAGCTGCTCGGCGATCTCCTTGTCGTGAGCTTCGAGATCCTCGACAGAGTCGAAGCCAGTCTCGAAATACTTAACACTGTCATCCTTGCCAACAGTCTTGTTGGTGGAGGTCTTGAGCGCGATGTTGACAGCCTGGGCACTTGCATTGGCCAGGTTGGTGCCGACACAGGCTGCACCGAAAGCCACTGCAGAAACGCCGGTCAAGACGCTCCACAGGACAACGCCGCCGCCCTTCTTCTTGTTCTTTGCCATAAATCTTTCTCCTTCTCCTTGTTTTGTATAAAACAACCGCGGAGTGCAGTGTGTTTCCAAAATTACACCCAGTTTGCGCTGGTGGACTTTTTCTTAGTCAGCTTGTAGTCCGGGTTCGGGGCATCGACCTTGCGGAAAACGGCATCGTCGATGCTGTCCCCTGCCACGGCCTGAACCTTCGTCTCACCGTTCAGCTTGACGCGGAACTTGAAGATGTGCTCCCCTGCCTGCTCGGCCAGCTTTTCGCCGTTGACATACAGCGTCACGTTTTTCTGGTTCGAGTAGACCTTGACCTCGATCTCACTCTGGGTGCGATCCACAAAGCGCTTGGAGCAGATGTGCACGAACGGCTCGTCGCTCCACCACGCCTTATAGATATAGAAGCTGTCCTTCTTGGTCTTGCGGTCGAAGGTGATCAGGCCCTTGTGGTTCATGCCCGGCTCGCCGCCCTGGTCGCGGGCATCGGCAGCGAAATCGTACATATTCCACACATGGGTGGCCCACAGCCATTTGTGGCGGTCGAAGCAGCGCAGCATATACTCATGATAGATGGCCTGATACTCTTCGGTGTGATCGCCGCGGTGCGGGTGGTCGCTGTGCAGGTTGGGCATACCCTCGGCACCGTACTCACTGAAGCCCAGCGGGCGGTTCGGGTAGCAGAGGTGGAAGAAGTCCATCCACAAATCATTCAGGAACAGGCCCGGCACGTACCAGCCCAGGTACAGGTTCCAGCTGACCAGGTCAGTGATGTGGGCCACCGGGTTGAAGGGGCCGCACATCGCATAGCAGGCCAGCGTGGTCAGGCGGGTCTTGTCCATCTCGTGGCAGAGATCATTCAGCACATGATGGTTGTCGCGCATATCGCGGTTGTCCTTAGTGCTGATGGTGATCTCGTTGGAGACGCCCCAGCAGACGATGCAGGCGTGGTTGTAGTTCTGGACGATCAGCTCCTTCATCTGGCTGATCGTGTTCTCGCGGCCGTTGGGCATATGCTCGGAAATGTAGGGGATCTCGGCCCAGACGACCATACCGGCTTCATCGCAGAGGTCGTAGAAGTACTGGTCGTGCTGGTAGTGCGCCAGACGGATCGTGTTTGCACCCAACTCCTTGATGAACTGCATATCCTCGTCGTGCATCTCCCGCGTTATGGCATTGCCCAGCCCCTTGCGGTCCTGATGGCGGGAGACGCCATGCAGCGGATACGGACGGCCATTGAGGAAAAAGCCCTGCTTGGAGTCAACCGAGAAGCTGCGCACGCCAAAGCGCTGGCTGACCTCGTCCTGCACCTCGCCGTTCAGCACAAGGCGAACCACGCAGGTGTAGAGATACGGGTCACGGACACCGTCCCACAGGTGCGGGTGCTCGATCGTGACGGTGGTGTCGCTGCCCTTGCCGGAGACGACCTCGCTGCCGTCAGCCTCGTAAACCGTGAACTCAACCTCACCGTCACCCTCGGTCCAGCTCTTGATATTGATGTCGGCGTTGGAGCCGTTGACGGTGGGGGTGATCTGCACGCCCGGGCCGCCGAGGTAATCCAGCGCAAGGTGGTTCTTGTTGACGACCAGCAGCGTCACATCGCGGTAGATGCCGCCGTAGAAGGTGAAGTCAGCCTTCTGGGGGTAAACGCGGTCGTTTTTGCTGTTGTCGACCTCGACGGTCAGCTCATTGTTCTCGCCCAATACGGTGGTGACATCCGCACGGAAGGTGGAGTAACCGCCGTTGTGGCTGGCGACCTCCACGCCGTTCAGCGTAACTCTTGCGCTGGCATTGACACCCTCGAATTGCAGCCAGACCTGCTGGGCAGCAACATCAAAGGCGGGTGCCGCGAACTGCGTTTTATAGGTGCAGGTACCGCGCCAATAATCATTGCCGCCGTCCTGACCATCGATGTTGTTCCAGGTGTGCGGCAGATCGACGGCGACGGTCTTGCCGTCAGGGCCGGTGAACTGCCAGTTCTTCATCAGCTTGGTCGTGCTTCGCATTGCGCCCTCCTGTGTTGTTTTTTATCGTATTTGTATTGTAGCGAACTGTTAAATTCTTCGCAATAGGTTTGCGAAAAGTGGTATTTCTGGTGTGATATTCGGTTTTTTGCCCACAAAAAAGCCCACCCCATCTTTGTGTAGTTTGCACAAAGATGGGGTGGAAAATTTTACATTCAGCTCTGGGCGGGCGGCAGTACGATTTTGACCGCAAACAACTCGCCCCGGGGTTCGGTGGCCATGCTGCCGCCGTATTTCTGCACCACGCGGCGGGCCACTTTCAACTCATATCCATGGCGGCGGCCATGGTCAGGCTGGCTTTCCACCGGATTGGGACCAATGACATTGATAACGCCAAAGCCCTGTCGTTTGCAGACCAGCAGGTCGATCATACGGTGGTCGGCGTCCCGCTGCTGGGCGGCGGCATCGATGGCCTGATCCAGCAAATTTGAGAACAGCGCGTAAAGGTCGCCGGGTTCCAGCGCCGCCAGGCAGGTGCCGTCGGCCACACAGTTCAGCCGGATATGCTGGGCCTCGCACAATAGGCTCTTCTCGGTCAGGACGACATCCACGACCTCGTTGCCGGTGGCAGCGTTGGCATCGTACATCCGGGCGGCCTGCTCGGCTTCGTCCAGGCTTTGGGCCACAGCTTCATCGGGGTGCAGGCGGCGCAGGTCGGCGATCTGGACCTTCAGCTCATGGCATTTGCGGTTGATGATCTGCACGTTCTGCCGCGCGATTTGGTACTGTTTGCGCTGACGGTCGTACAAAAGGTTCAGCGCGTCCATCTCCTTCTGCAGCGCCGATTTTTTGAAAAGTTCAGTCTGCAGATAGAGCAGCGTCAGGCAATACAGCTGGGTCAGCAGCGACGGCGCAACCACCGCCGAAGGCTCCAGCCCAACGCGCAGACTGGTATGCAGCGCAAAAAACTGAAAGACAAACATCACACCCAGCAGCCCCGCACTGCTTAATTGCCGCGGGCCAATGTGATAGATTCCATCCTCCGGCATCGTGCGTGCCATCGTATACCGGATAATGATGCAGCAGATAACGGTAAAGCCCAACTGTCCCAGCAACATCGGCGTACTGTGCAGCGGCAGATGGCGCATTCCCAGCGCCTGCGCCACCCAAATCAGAACACGCCACAGCTCGTAGGCCGACTCCGACGTCAAGACGATCCAAACGCTGCAATAGGCACTGGCTGGCCAGTCCAACAGGGTGCAGAGCCGGGTCGATACCATGGCCCAGGTGAGATAGCCCCCATAAATCACCAGCAGCATTACCGGCTTGGTGTGACCACTGTTTGCCCAGGTAATGACCTGCGCAAACGGCACCGCCGTGATAAAATTGATGATGATGCGCAGAGCAAAGTTTTCACGCCTTTTCAATGGCAGCCAGTAGGCCAGCTCTGCGCTGCAAAGGCCAACCGCGCAGACCAGCAATGTCAGAAGTGCATCCACTTACAGCGCACCCCCGACATAGGCGGCCAGCGCCCCCAAAAAGGCCGTGCGCTGGCGGCGGCTGATTTCCAGCCGCTGCTCCCCCACCAGCACCAAATCATCCTGCACGCCCTTGACGTAGCGCAGATTGACAAGGTAGCACTGGTTGCACCGGGCAAAGTGGTAGGCAATCAAATCTTTTTCGGCCTTTTGCAGGCTGCCCCTTACCGACCAGGTATCGGCAGTTGTGTGGTAGTGCAAAAGACGGTCACGGGTCTCCAAATACAAAATATCGTCGGTGTCCAGTAATTGCACCCCGCCGCCGACCTGCAGGGCCACCTGCCCGCCGCGCCGCCGCTGGATGCGCTGCAGGGCGCGTTCCAGCTTGGTGCTGAACTGGTAGTAGCTGACCGGCTTGAGCACGAAATCCAGCGCGTCGACCTCGTACCCGCGGATGGCATACTGGGCCATGTTGGTGACGAAGATCAGCACGACCTCGGGGTCAAGCTGGCGGATGCGCTCGGCCGTGGGCATACCGCCCAGGCGGGGCATCTCAATATCCAGAAAGATGATGTCAAAGCCGGGGCGATACGGCTCCACGATCTGGGAGCCATCCGCGAAAGGGGTCACATCCAGCTTGCGACCGCTCTCCTGCGCGTACTTTGCGATAAACCCGCACAGTTCTTCCCGCACGGCGGTGTTATCCTCGACTACGGCGATCTTTGCCATGGCGCTGTCCCCTTTCCTTTACATATATATGTATTATGACAAGATTTCACCAAAAAAGCAACGCCCTTTGGCTGAAAAGGTGTTGCTATTGCCAAATTTTCAGCGATCCGGCTCACAGTCCAGGATCGAGGGGATGTTCTCCCAGCGTTCCGGCTCGCTGTGGTAGCGGTCATGCAGCCAAGCCACCGCGGCGTCCAGCCCCGCCTGATTGCCTTCAAACTCCTGCGTCTCGATTTTTTCCTCTGCAGTATGTTCAATGCTCCACGGCCCGGGCCAGACCTGGGCCGTCAGGTACTCGACTTTCTTTTTGCCGCTCTCGTCGCTGGGGTCGGGCTTTTTGCCCGGCGTGATGACATAGCGCATCCCGCCCTCGGCCCCGGAATAGGGGTTGCCGTTATGGAACCAGTGGTAAATGGGGAAAGCATCGAGCATAATCTGCGCACCTCGCAACAAAAAATACCCTGAAGCGAAATGCTTCAGGGTATTTTGGAGCGGGATACGAGTCTCGAACTCGCCACCTACTGCTTGGGAAGCAGTCACTCTACCGGATGAGCTAATCCCGCATCAGTGACTGCTATTATACCGCAATTCAGGTGGGTTGTCAAGGGGGGCGGGCGGCATATATGCCGCCCCTGCTGCGGTGGATTTTGTAGGGGGCGGCGTCCCCGACGCCCCGCGGATGGGCAATTCCTTTATATCATACTGAACAAATCCACCTGGCTGGTCTCGGGCAGATTGCCCAGGGCACCGACGGCGCGGAGCTTGTCAAAGACCGACTGCGCCACGCCGCTGGCCTGCTGCAATTCCTCCACCGAGATATACTCTTGGCCGTGCATCGTGGCCTGTTCCAGCGCCACAGCGGCGGCATCGCCCAGGCCGCGGATGGCCGTGAACGGCAGACGGACCTTGCCGTCCTCGACCACGTACTTGCTGGCGTAGCTTTTACCCAGTTCAATGGGCAAAAATTCGCAGCCGCGCTGCAGCATCTCGTTTTCCAGCTGCAAACTGACAAGGGCGTCATCGTCCTTGGCGGTGCGTTCGTCTTTTGGGATCTTCTCGTTGTCCTTCAGGTGCTGCTTTGCCACGCGGACGCCGCCAACGGCGGCCTCGTAGTCGATATCCGCGCCGCGCACCGTGAAGTACACCGCGTAGAAGATGGCCGGATGGTAGACCTTGAACCACATCAAGCGGATGGCCGCCATCAGGTAGGCCACGGCGTGGGCCTTGGGGAACATATACTTGATCTTGCGGCAGGATTCGATATACCAGTCGGGCACGTCGTGCTCGCGCATGGCTTCCTCCCAGCCGGGCTTAAAGCCCCCTTTGGCGACCTTGCCTTTACGCACGGCCTCCATAATGTCAAAGGACATCTTCGGTTCCAGGCCCTTGCGCAGCAGGTACAGCATGATACTGTCACGGCAGCCGATAACCTCCGCGATGGTACATGTGCCCGAACGGATGAGTTCGTCGGCGTTGCCGGTCCAGACATCGGTGCCGTGGGACAGGCCGGAAATCTGGATAAGCTCGGAGAAATTCTTCGGCTGTGCATCCAAAAGCATCTGACGCACAAAGTTTGTGCCCATTTCCGGGATGCCGAAGGTGCCGGTTTTGGAGCCAATTTGCTCTTCGGTCACGCCCAGCGCTGCCGGGCTGGTCAGCAGGCTGTACACCTTCTCGTCGTTCATCGGGACCGAGTCGATGGGGATGCCGGAGTATTCCTCAAAGAATTTGTAGAAGGTCGGCACATCGTGGCCCAGCTCATCCAGTTTGAGCAGCGTGTCGTGCAGATATTTAAATTCAAAGTGGGTGGTCAGCAGGCCGCCCTTGACATCGTCCGCCGGGTGCTGGATGGCGCAGAAGTCGTAGATATCAAACGTATCCGGCACGACGACCATGCCGCCGGGGTGCTGGCCGGTCGTGCGCTTGACGCCGGTGCAGCCCATGACAAGGCGGTTTTCCTCGGCACGGTTGACGGTCTTGCCGCGCTCCTCGAGGTACTTTTTGACGTAGCCGTAGGCCGTTTTGTCCTGCAAACCGGAGACGGTGCCCGCCTTAAAGACGTTTTCCTTGCCGAACAGTTCCTCGGTATAGCGGTGGACGTGGGACTGGTACATACCCGAGAAGTTCAGGTCGATATCGGGTTCCTTGTCGCCGTAGAAGCCCAGGAAGGTTTCAAAGGGAATGTCGTGGCCTTCGACGATCATTTTTTTGCCGCAGACCGGGCAGTTTTTGTCCGGCAGGTCAAAGCCGTCAAAGTGGATGCCGTCGTTGATCCACTCGCTGTGCTTGCAGTTGGGGCAGAGATAATGCGGCGGCATCGAGTTGACCTCGGAAATGCCGGAGAAGTGCGCCACAGCCGACGAACCGACGGAACCACGGCTGCCGACCTGGTAGCCGCCCGCATTGGAGTAAGCCACCAGACGCACGGCGATGACGTACAAAACCGCATAGCCGTGGCCGCAGATGGAGTCCAGCTCCTTTTTCAGCCGCTTTTGCAGCACATCGGGCAGCGGGCTGCCGTAGTCGCGGGCCGCGTGTTTCCAGGTGTCGTCGCGCAGTTCCTGCTCGGCACCCGGGATGCTGGGCGGGTAGGTGCCCTTGGGGATGGCGCGCAGGTTGTTGTCGATGGTGGCGGCGATCTTGTTGGGGTTCGTCACCACAATTTCATACGCCTTTTCCTGCGGCAGGTAGCTGAAATCTTCCAGCATATCGGGCGTGGTGCGGAAGTAGAGCGGGGCCTGGTTGTCGGCGTCCTTGAAGCCGTTGCCTGCCTGCAAAACAGCACGATAGATCCAATCTTCCGGCTCTTGAAAGTGGGAGTCGCCGGTGGCGACGACCGGCTTATGCAGGTCCTCGCCCAGTTTTATGACGGTGCGGTTGAAGTTCTTGATGGCTTCGATGGAATCCACCTGGCCGTTGCGAACCATGAACTCATTGTTGCCAAGCGGCTGCACCTCAAGGTAATCGTAGTAATCGGCGATGCGCAGCAGCTGCTCATAGGGCTGGCCCGCCACAATGGCGCGGTACAACTCGCCCGCTTCGCAGGCGGGCGAAAGCAGCAGACCCTCGCGATACTGATTCAAAAGACTGCGGGGCACGCGGGGCTTTTTGAAGAAATACTGGGTGTGCGCCGCGCTGACAATGCGGTAGAGGTTTTTGAGGCCCACCTGGTTTTGCACGAGGATAATCAGGTGGTAGTATTTCTTTTTCAGCACCTCTTTATTGCCGCCGAGACCGGTGTTGATGGCCTCCACCGTGTGGATGTCCTTCTCCTGCAAGTCGGTCAGCATGACTTCAAAGATGCGGGCCAGCGCCATGGCATCATCGACAGCGCGGTGATGGTTGAAGGGTGGGATCTCCAGATGTTTGTTGATGGTGTCCAGCTTGTAGTTGCGCAGGCCCGGAAAGAGTGCCTGTCCCATAGGCAGCGTGTCGATATAGGTATTCTCGTCCCAGCTGACGCCCGCCTTCTCCCCCGCTTTGCGGATGAACAGCATATCAAAGCTGTGGGCGTTGTGGGCAACGAGGATGTTGTCCCCGCAGAACTCTTTGAAGGCGCGGATGGCTTCCTCCGGCGTGGGGGCGTCGGCGACCATGGCGTCATTGATGCCGGTCAGGTCAACGACCTTCTGCGGGATGGGCTTGCCGGGGTTGACGAAGGTGCAGAACTTCTTTTCTTCGTTGATCTTACCGTTTTCCACAAAGACGGCGCCGATCTCGGTCAGCCGCTCGGTGTTGGAATCAAGGCCGGTCGTCTCGGTATCGAACACGACAAACGAGCCGGACAGCGGCATCTGCGCCCCGCCGTAGACGGCGGGGATCATATCGTCAACAAAGTAGGCCTCGCAGCCGTAAATCAGCTTGAAGTTCGGGTCCGTCTCGTGGATGGCGTCGGTGGCAAGCATGGCCTCGGGGTAGCCCTGGCAGACGCCGTGGTCAGTGATGGCGATAGCGCGGTGGCCCATGCGGTGGGCCAGGCGGACAATTTTGCCCGGGTCGTTGAAGCCGTCCATTGAGCTGGACTTGGTATGCAGGTGCAGCTCGACGCGCTTTTCGCCGTCGGGGGCTGTGTCCTGGCGCTGCTGGCGTTCAACCTGCAGGACGTCGTAGGGCAGGATGACAAAGTCGTGCTCGTACTTATCGTACATATAGTTGCCGCGCACGATCAGGGTGGTGCCGGGCTTGAGGTTCTCCCACTTGGACATATCGGCGTCCTCGTCGCCCAGGACTTTCAGGTTGACGGAGCCGGAGTAGTCGGTGATGGAGGTAAAGTAGATTTTGCGGCGGCTGCCCTTGACCTCGGTGGCGAAGACATCGCCCCAGACTGTGACCTTACCGCCATCGCCCAGATCGTTCAGATGGCGGATGTCGGCAGGCTTGAAGGTCTTGCCGTAGAACAGCTTGACCGGCTTGTTCGTGAGGGCCAGCCCCTCGATCGTAAAGTCGGGCGGCGTCTCCTTGGCCTCAAACTTGACGGCGGGGACTTTCTCCTGCAAGTACTGTTCAAATTCTTCTTCCGTGCGCGCCTTTCCGCTGTCGGCAAGGCGCACGATAGGCAGCGAACCGGTGCGCTCCTGGATGAGTTCGGCCAGCACGCGGGGCAGCTCGACGCTTTCCAGGATCGGGCGGCCCGCGTTGACATGGATGGTGATGCCGTCGTCGCCGAAGGTGACAGGCTCGGTCTTATCCAAAAAGCCGTTGACCGGCATCCCCTGCCCCTTCAGTTCCTCGATCATCAGACGCACGGCCTCGGGGGTGATATTCGGGTAAGCAAAGTAGCTGCGAACCTGCAGTTCATACCCGGCGAACACCTCGGCCAGGGACGCACAAAGACGCCCGCACAGCGCCTGGTCCAGGGGTTCAGCACTGCGCAGGCAGATAACGACCTGTCTTTTTGTGCGGTAAAGTTCCACGCGGTCAACAAGCACGCTGCCGAACGCCGCGCAGAACTGCTGGTCCGCCGTAAACTGCGGCCAGACCTGAGTGACAAATGGTTTCAAGGAAATTTTACCTCACAAGTGGATAGCATATTATAGGAGGCGGCGTCCCCGACGCCCCGCGGGCGGATATGGAATCCGCCCCTACGGAGTTTTGGCTTTCCCCTCGGGGGAAGCTGTCCGCGAAGCGGACTGATGAGGGGCAACGCTGCCTATATTACCCGTAAATGGGTTGCTGCGGGTACGCCGCCCCTCATCCGGCCTTCGGCCACCTTCCCCCAAGGGGGAAGGCTTTTGGGGAGTGTTCACATCTTATGGATCTCGTCCAGCAGCTGGCCGACAATATCGCCCTTCAGCATACGGATCTTCTCACCGCGGATGAAGAGCAGGGCCTCGTCCTTGCCGCCGGCAATGCCGATATCAGCGTCGGATGCCTCGCCGGGGCCGTTGACAACACAGCCCATGATGGCGATTTTCAGCGGCTTTTTAAAGCCCTCGTCCCGCAGGCGCTGCTCGACCTCGTTGGCAATCTCGATCATCGGGTACTGGGTACGGCCGCAGGTGGGGCAGCTGATGATCTCGGGCCCTGCCACGGCATAACCCACCGCGCGCAGGATATCATATCCGGCGTAGACCTCGTTCTCGGGTTCGTCGGTCAGACTGACGCGCAGCGTGTCGCCGATGCCCTCCATCAGCAGGCCGCCGATGCCCATGCCGGACTTGATCAGGCCCATGCGGTTGCCGCCTGCCTCGGTCACACCGACGTGCAGGGGGTAATCCGTCTGGCCTGCCAACAGGCGGTAAGCCGCCATCATGCGGGGCACGTTGCTGGATTTAATCGATATAACGATGTTATCAAAGTCATATTTCTGCAAAAGGCGCACATGGTACATGGCGCTTTCCACCATAGCCTCCGGCACAGGCGCACCGTATTTCGCCAGGATGTGCTTTTCCAGGCTGCCGCCGTTGACGCCGATGCGGATGGGCACGTTCTTGGCGTTGCAGGCGTCGGCCACAGCCTTGACGCGGTCGTCGCCGCCGATGTTGCCGGGGTTGATGCGGATTTTGTCTGCACCCGCGTCCAGGGCGGCCAGCGCAGCGCGGTAGTCAAAGTGGATATCCGCCACGACCGGGATATCCACCTTCTCTTTGATGGCGGCCACGACGGCGGCGTCCGCCGGGGTGGGCACCGTCACGCGGACGATCTGGCAGCCGGCCTTCGCCACGCGCTGGGCCTGGGCCACATTGCCCGCTATGTCCTTGACCGGCACATTCAGCATAGTCTGCACGGCAATCGGGTTCGTGCCGCCGATTTTGATATTGCCAATCTTGACTTCCTTTTTCAGTTGACGCTGCATCATTGTTTCTCCTTTATAAGAATCGTGTAAGGTCCTGCAATGTGACCAGAACCATCAGCCACACCAGGGCCACCATGCCCGCTGTGTTGACAAAGCCCTGCACGCTGTCCGGCACAGGATGGCCGGTCAGCCCCTCCCACGCGAGGAAGAGCAGCTTGCAGCCGTCCAGCGCCGGGATGGGCAGCAGGTTGAAAATGCCGACATTGATGGTCAGCAGCGCCATCAGGGACAGCACATCCCGCCAGCCATAGCGCACAGCCTGGCTGACCGCCGACACTGTACCGATGGGGCCGGACAGTTCCTCCATGCCTGCCTGGCCGGTGAACAGCTGCCAGAAGCCGCCCAGGATGGCCCCGCTGTAATAGCGGAACATCTCCCCGGTGACGACGGCGACGCTGTGTACGCTGAGTTTCTGCGCTGCCACGCGGAAATCCGTGGCATAGCTGACGCTGCCGTCCTCGTTCAGCGTGGGGCCGACTGTGACGGCGGGCAGGGTCACGACCTCGCCGCCGCGCAGGACTTTCATCGTGTGGGTCTTTTCGGTGCCGTCAAAGACATCGGCCAGTGTGTAGATGGTCCAGCAGGGCTTGCCGTCCACCTGTAAAATCGTATCACCGGTCTGTAAAGTCGCGGCACTCTTGGCACCGTCGCTGAAATCGGCAATCGTCGTGCTGCCGAGCCTGCCCTGCGAGAGGACGAGCACGAGCAGCACCACAACGCCGAGGACAAAGTTCATCAATGCGCCGCAGAGCGTGACAAAAAAGCGCTGTCCGGCGGTGGCATCCTCAAACTTCTGGCCGCTGACTGCCAGCGGAAAAAGCGCCGTTTTGCGGGGCGGTTTCGGGGGGTTCTCCCCTTCCTCGGCCTCATCGTCATCTTCCGGCGGCGGGGTGCTGAACAGGTTATAGCCGCCCAGCGGCAGCAGACGGATGGAATAGGTCGTTCCGTTTTTCTTTTTGGACCACAGGCGCGGGCCAAAGCCGATGGAAAATTCCTCGACATGGATGCCGCACTGGCGCGCGGCCATAAAGTGGCCGAGTTCGTGCACCAGAACAACGCCGCCGAACACGAGCAGCGATGCCAGCCCGGTCAGCAATGCAGTCATAGGCACCTCACAAGTAAAGTATTGGACATAGAGTCGTAGGGGCCGGGCATGCCCGGCCCGCGCGTGTATGGCAGGCAGGAGTCTGCCGGAAAGCTGAGGGCCGCACATGTGCGGCCCCTACCGGGCAGTTCCAATCAGATATGTGCCTCCACATAGGCTCTCGCCATGCGGTCGCACTCGTGGACGTCGGCGAGGGTGTAGTCACCGCCGAAGGTGTCGCTGTCTACGATGCCCTCGACCAGACGGCCGATATCAAGGAAGCCGATCTCATCCCGCAGGAAATGCGCAACGGCGGCTTCGTTTGCGCCGTTGGCAGCGCAGGGGGCCAAGCCGCCCTTGCGGATGGCCTTCTTGCAGGCTTTCAGGCAGCGGAACGTCTCGTCGTCCGCCGTGCCGATGCTCAGATGTGTCAACGCGGCAAAGTCCAGTTCGGGCACCGGGCTGGGCAGGCGCTCGGGCCAGGTCAGCGCGTACTGGATGGGAATGCGCATATCCGGCACGCCCAGCTGTGCAATGACCGAGTGGTCGGCAAACTGCACGGCCGAATGGATGATGCTCTCCCGCTGGACGACAATTTGAATTTTATCTTCGGGCAGGCCGAACAGCCAGGCGGCCTCAATCAGTTCCAGGCCCTTGTTCATCAGGGTGGCAGAGTCGATGGTAATTTTTGCCCCCATGTTCCAGTTCGGGTGCTTGAGGGCATCGGCCTTGGTTTTGCCGCGCAGTTCTTCGGTCGTCATGCCATAGAAGGGGCCGCCGGAGGCCGTCAGCAGAATTTTTTCCAGTGTTTTGGCGCTGTGCTGATCCTGTAAGCACTGGAAAATCGCGCTGTGCTCGCTGTCCACGGGCAGCAGGTGTACGCCGTTTTTCCTGACAGCGTCGGTGACGAGGTGGCCGCCTGTGACAAGGCTCTCCTTGTTCGCCAGCGCCAGGTCGTGGCCACTCTCGATGGCGGCCAGCGAGGCATCCAGGCCCGCAATGCCGACGACGGCATTCAGCACGGTGCCCGCGCCGTCCATCGTTGCCAGCTTCCGCAGGCCGTCCGCACCTTTCAGCAGCTTCGGTGCGTTTGCCTGCCCTGCCAGCGCGGCGGACAGCTTTTCAAAGGCTGCCGGGTCGGTGACGGCAACGTACTTCGGGTGGAACTCGGCAATCTGGGCCAGCAGCTTGTCAACGCTGGAATTGGCCGACAGGCCGAACACCTCATAGCCGTGCATACGGCAGACGTCCAGACTCTGGGTGCCGATGGATCCGGTGGAACCCAGCAGGGTGATAACTTTACTCATTTTGTATTCCCTCACAACAGATAGAAGAAATAGCGTACCGCGATGCAGACGAACGGCGCAATGAACATGACGCTGTCAAAGCGGTCCAGAATGCCGCCGTGCCCCGGGAAAATCGTACCGTAGTCCTTGATGCCGACCTGGCGCTTGACCGACGAGGCGAACAAATCGCCCAGGATGCCCAGCACCGACGCCACCGCGCCCATGCCCAGCAGCACCAGATAGTGGCGCGGCTGTACCTGGATGCTGAGGACGTTGTGCCTGGCGGACAGCAGCGAGTAGACCAGCGTCAGCACACAGCCGGCGGCCATGCTGCCCAGCACGCCGCCCACCGCGCCCTCTACGGTCTTGTGGGGGCTGACGATGGGGGCCAGCTTGTGCTTGCCGAAAGCGCGGCCCGCGAAATACGCGGCCGTATCCCCGCCCCAGGCGAAGCACAGGATCAACAGGATAAAGTAGATGGCGTCATAGCGGTACTGGTCAAAAGGCAGCATCCGCTTTAAGTGGATGAGCGAGTAAAAACAGAACGTAATAACGCCCGAAAAGTAGACAAATCCCGTCAGCTTGCCGAAATCCAGCGTTTTGACATGGGCGATCTGGCAGACGTTGTAAAACAGCACCGTCAAAAATGCGGCGGGCAGCAGCAGACTGCGCACCATCTGCGAGGTGCTGAGCATGACCAGCAGGGTCAGCGGCACAGCGGCAACGTAGAGATACCACTGCTTTTTGCCAAAGCCCATGGCGGAAAAAACCTCATGAATGGCAATCAAGCAGATGGCACTGAGTACCAGATCGAACAAAAACGTGTCAAAAAAGCCCAGAACGACAGCCAGGACACCCAGGCCGACAACGGCGGTGATGATGCGGGTCTTCATAAACGGTGGTTCCCTTTCGCGGAATAGATTTTATTGCAATAACAGCCTATGCGGGCATATCCGCAGATATCCCCGCACAGGCTATCGCTCATGAAGGCATCAGACCTCCATGATCTCCTTGTTCTTGTCGGTGCAAGTATCGTCGATGAGCTTGACGTACTTGTCGGTCAGCTTCTGGGTCTCGTCTTCCAGCTTCTTCTGGTCGTCCTCGGTGATCTCGCCGGCCTTCTTCATAGCCTTGAACTTATCCATGGCGTCACGGCGGATGTTGCGCACGGCGGTCTTGGCTTCCTCGCCCTGCTTCTTGACGTCCTTGGTCAGCTGCTTGCGGCGTTCCTCGGTCGGGGCCGGGAACACCAGGCGGATAACCTGGCCGTCATCGATGGGGTTGATGCCGATATCGCTGGTCTGGATGGCCTTGGAGATGGGCTTGAGCATCGAGCGGTCCCAGGGGGAGATGGTCAGGATGCGGGCCTCGGCCACAGCGACGGCGGCAATCTGCTGAATGGGCGTGGGGCTGCCGTAGTAGTCCACGGTGACTTTGTCCAGAATGGCGGGGTTGGCGCGGCCTGCGCGGATGGAGGCCAGCTCATGGACGAGGTGGTTGACGCTGGCGTTCATTTTTTCTTCAAAGGGTTTCGTCGTGCTGCTCATAGGTGATTCTCCTTATTTTTAAAGTAGTATAGGGGGAAAATATGAAATTTTCAATTTCGGGTCTTACTCTTTGACCAGGGTGCCGACCATCTCGCCCTCGCAGGCTTTGGCAATGTTCTCGGGCTTGCCAAGGTCGAACACGAGGATGGGCAGGCCGTTGTCACGGCAGAGGGTGGCAGCGGTGGAGTCCATGACAGCCAGGCGCTCATCCAACACACGGGTAAAGGTCAGCGTGTCGTAGCGCACGGCGTCGGCATATTTGTGAGGGTCTTTGTCGTAGACGCCGTCCACCATCGTGGCCTTGAACATGGCGTCGGCGCTGATTTCCAGTGCGCGCAGGGCGCTGGCGGTATCGGTGGAGAAGATTGGGTTGCCGGTGCCGCCGCCGAAAACGACGATCTTGCCGCTTTCCAGCGCGGCGATGGCCTTGTCGCTGGTGAAGCACTCGGCCACCTGGGGCATGAAGGAGCTGGTCATAACGACAGCGTCTGCACCCTGCTGGTGCAGGGCATCCTTGACGGCCAGTGCGTTCATAACGGTGGCCAGCATACCGATCTTGTCGGCGTCCATGCGGTCCATTTTGCCGCTGGAACGGCCGCGCCAGAAGTTGCCGCCGCCCACCACAATGGCGATTTGGGTGCCCAAGTCGTGCGCGGCCTTGATGCCCGCGCAGATGGAGGCGATGGTTTCCTCATCAAAGCCGGTTCCCTTGGGGCCGGAGAGTGCCTCGCCGCTGACTTTCAGAAGAATACGTTTATACTGAATTGCCATAAAAAACACCACCTGTAAGTATTTTGGCGGTCTACCCTGCCGTGCAGGCATAGTAAACCATTCTTTT
Organism: Gemmiger sp.; assembly: GCF_057431175.1. Classification (NCBI taxonomy): domain Bacteria; kingdom Bacillati; phylum Bacillota; class Clostridia; order Eubacteriales; family Oscillospiraceae; genus Gemmiger; species Gemmiger sp. The sequence goes on from NZ_DBMDDV010000012.1 coordinate 60,323, forward strand.
TGTAGTACATTTTACAATAAATCCGGGATAAAGTAAAGCGGTGGAGGAAAAAAAGAGGCCGCCCAAGCTGGACGGTCTGAAACTTTGTTGTGTTGTAGGGGCCGGGCATACCCAGCCCGGGCGCATACGACAGGCATTTCCTACTGGGCGGCTATAATTTTCAGTTCTCTTCGCAGCACCAGCCGCCGGGTCTGCTGCTCGACTCGGCGCTCCATCGGGGATTCCAGCGTCAGGCCGTCCAGCGGCGGCGCAGTGGGCAGGGTGAAGCAGAGTTCCGTGCCAGGCCCCTCCCCCACGGCCAGACCCCAGCCCATGGCCCGGGCATAGGCGGCAATCAGCGGCAGGCCCAGCCCGCCCGCGTGGAGCAGACGGTCGCTCCACTGTCCGTCGGTCAACAGCGCTTTTGCGTCGGGCGGCAGACCGGGGCCGTTATCGCGGTAACAGAACTGCCCCGGCGCACAGACCAGCGTGATGGCGGCGGCCCGGTCAACAGCCAGTGTGTTGGAGACAAGGTTCGTCAGCAGACCGTTGAGCAGCGACGCATCCCCCAGCGTGGGAAGCACATCCAGCCCTGCGGCCTGCAATTCTATCGTGAAGGGCAGCGCGTATTGCGCGGCTTCCTCCCGCAAAATTTCGCAGATTTCCCGCAGCTGACCCAGCAGGTCGATGGGCCGCGGTTCACAGGTGCCATGCAGCAATGCCGCCGTTGCCGCGTCCGATGCCTGGTCGCCCAGGCGGCGCAGGCAGAGCAGCTGCGCCTGCAATTCTTCCAGCAGCGGCGTCAGCTCGGCGCGTTCCGCCGGGGTAGCCGTGTGATCCAGACGGTCCTGCAGGACCTCAAAGGCATTCTCCATGCAGTCGAACGAACGGCGGAACCGCCCGCGCAGCCCGCCCCGCAGCGCCAGCAGTGCCGCGTTTTCCTCCTGATGAACCATGGTGGACACCTTCTTTATTTCATTTCAGTTTCAGGGTGCGGTGCCGAGCCGCACGGCACCGGCCGCAGGGGCGGGTCCCCTATCCGCCCGCACCTTATAAGTACGGTTCCGTCTTATCCCGCAAGTCTTTCAGCAGCCCTTTGAACAGCTGCCCATTGGAGAGTACACCGTCCGCCGGGCGGCCGCTGCGCAGGCATAACGTCCGGTAAGGTTCTTCGCCCCGCTTTGCCATGGCTGCCGACATACGATTCAGCGCCGAAGTCACGGTGCCGATCTCGATGCCTTCCTCCGCAGCCACGTATTGCTGCAGGCTGCCGATCTGCTGCGGTTTGTCCGCGTACAGGGCGTACAGCAGCATCCGCTCGGCATAGCGGTAGCCGCTCAGCGTTTCGGGCGCGCCGTAGGCATCCAGCACATCGTCGCAGCACTGGCGCAGGTAGTACAGCTGGTGCTCATCCTCGTTCGTGCCCATGCGGTAGACCTCATCAAAGAGATTTTTCATGCCGTAAGGGCGCAGCATGATCTGGTACTGGGAGAACAGCCGCAGTGCCTTGCGGGCGGCGGTTTCCTCCGGCACAGGGACCAGCACCAGAACCGCTGGTTCCGGGTCAAGCTGCATCGTGCCGATTTCCTGCAAGACCTCGGTCACGCCGGGCTTGGTCAGCAGCGCGTCCAGCACCAATACGTTGGGGCGCAGCCCGCCGTGCAGCAGTTCCAACACCTCCTGCCCGGTGGCCGCAATGGCCGCCGCGCGGACTTCATCGCTGTGGGTCTTGGCAAACAGGCTCATCGTATCCCGGTCCAGCCGGGAGCTGAAGGCGAACAGCGCCACCACAGCAGAGGTTTTGGGCAGGTTCGGGGTCTTGCGCGTTTTTCCGCCGGCCGTCTGCGGCCGTTCATGCAACAGTACCGCCATCAGCCCACCGCCGATCCGCAGAGGTCGTACAGGACAGCGGGCACCTGCGCGGGTTCCACCGCATTTTCATACAGAAAACGTGTGAGCATCCCGACGCGTTCCTCCCCTGTATCACACACCATGCACTCCACCGCCGGGGCTGTGTCCCGCTGGGCACAGATGCAGTAGGCATCGGCTTCGCGCAGCAGCGTGTAGGTCACTGTCCCGGCATCTTGCAGGTCTGCCAGCGCGGACAGTTCCCGTCGGTAGCTTGCAATCAGTTTGGCTGGCATAAAGGCTCCCCCTCACATACTTTCGCAGCGTAAACTGCGATGGTTTTATTACCCTACTATAATTCAACCGATGTGCGGGATTCAATCCACACTGCGTATACGTTTTTATACGGCAAGTGCAAGATTTGTAGTATTATAGCATTTTATATAGAGATGTGCAAGATAGATACGAAAGTGGTGCTATGACAATATAAAATCGTATGTTACAGGATATGTCCGCCTTGGCACAACAAAATTTGTGTTTCACCCTTGACATTTCCCGCAAAAAGGGGTAAACTAATTTAGTCAAATGACGTGGGCCCGTAGCTCAGTTGGGAGAGCGTTCGGTTCGCATCCGAGAGGTCAAGGGTTCGAATCCCTCCGGGTCCACCATAAATCCTCACCGTGTTGTGGTGGGGATTTTTATTTTTACCATAAGATTGCACAAATTTTTAAAGGCCGCTTTGCACAAGATTTACAAAACCGGCAGTAGGCAAAATGCCTGCTGCCGGTTTTGTGTATTGACTTTTGGGAAATAAATAGTTATAATTAGAACCGTTCTAATTTGAAGCATTGCAAAGGAGGTCCTGCGCTTGGTCCCGATTTTATCCTACGCGCAGCACTACAAAAAGTACTATACTGTGCAGTTTGAGGGTGCGGCGGCCGCGTATGGGCTGAATCAGCTGGAAATCGACATTCTGCTGTTCCTGCACAATAACCCGGAGCTTTGCACGGCCAGTGACATCTGCCGCTACCGTGCGCTGGCAAAGTCCAATGTGTCTGCGGCGGTGGAGCGGCTGCGCAGCCGCGGGGTGCTGACCGTCTCCCCTGCACCGGGCAACCGCCGCCAGCGGCTGCTGGGCTTTACCGACGAAGGCTGCACGATGGCTGCGGCGCTGGCCGAGATCCAACGCCGCAGCATCGAGCCGCTGTTTGCCGGCTTCACGCTCGAGGAACAGCAGGCCTTGCAGGACTATCTGCGCCGCATGGATGCCAACATCCTGCGCTGCTTACAAAAGGAGTAATCGTATGACATACCTTATCAAGTTTATCGTCTGCTTTGCGGCAGGCATCGGTGCGGGACTGGGCACCGGCTTCGCGGGCATGAGTGCTGCGGCGGTCATCTCCCCCATGCTCATCACGTTTTTGGGCATGGACCCCTACATGGCCGTGGGCATCGCGCTGGCAAGCGACGTGCTGGCAAGCGCGATCTCGGCCTACACCTACGGCAAAAACGGAAACCTGGACATTAAAAACGGCGCCGTCATGATGGCAGCGGTACTCTGCTTCACGCTGGTGGGCAGCTATGTAGCCAGCCTGGTGCCCGGCACGACGATGGGCGGGTTCTCGACCTTCATGACCTTCTTGCTGGGCGTCAAGTTCATTGTGCGGCCGGTCATGACGACGAAAAACGCCATGAACGCTGTCAGTGCCCAAAAGCGGTTCGTGCAGTCGCTGCTCTGCGGCGCGGGCGTGGGCTTTATCTGCGGATTCGTCGGCGCGGGCGGCGGTATGATGATGCTGCTGCTCCTGACGTCGGTGCTGGGCTATGAACTAAAAACCGCCGTCGGTACGAGCGTTTTTATCATGGCATTCACAGCGTTCACCGGCTCGGTCAGCCACTTTGCCATCGGTGGCGTGCCCGATCTGTTCTGTCTTGTCTGCTGCGTTCTCAGCACGCTGCTGTGGGCTCGCATCGCCGCAAAGTTTGCCAACAAGGCCGAGCCTGCCACCCTGAACCGCGCCACCGGCGTGGTGCTGGTGATTCTGGGCGCAGTGATTATGGCGGTGAATTATCTGTAAGATTGCCTTTGTCCCATAAAGCACAAAAATCCATCTCATGCTTCTCGCTTGGGATGGATTTTTCTTTCCTGTTATTTTTGTAGCAACAGTACCCGCAGGGTGAACCACTCGTTCTCCCAATGCAGGGTCAAGGTGCCGCCATGGTTTTCGGCGGCGGCGCGCACGCTCTTTAAATCGTACCCACCATGGGCGCTGCGTTTGGGCAGACCGTCGGCGGCCAGCTCTACCGGGCTGGCGCAGTAGTTTTCAAACCGCAGCATCACAAAACCGTTCTGTGCATAAATTGCCACGCGGATGAGCCGTTTTTCCGGGTCAGGCTCGGCGGAAACGCTCTCGGTGGCGTTATCCAGCGCCGTTCCGACGATCGTGCATATTTCCCCTGTCGAGAGGGAATCCAACAGCTTGCCGTCGGCTACGCAGGTCATATTGATGCCGTGTTGCTGGCAGTACAGGCTTTTCGCGGTCAGCAGCGTGTCCAAAACCGGGTTGCCGGTCTTGTTCTCGGCCTCATACTTGCGGATGCCGCTCTCCATCTCGGCCAGGGCCGCGTCCTGTTTGGCCTGATCGCGCTCGGCACGGATGGCCGCAATCTGCATTTTCAGTTCGTGGTATCGCCGGTTGATAAGGCGGATGTTTTCTTTGCTCTGTTTGTACTGCTCGTACTGGCGGCGCAGGACATTGTCCATGGCGGTCAGCTCGCTGTGCAGGGCATTCTCCCGCAGCTGCTCATGCTGGACGCTCAAAATCAGCACGCCTGCAAAGTCCACCAGCGTGCGGATGTAGAAAACGCTCATCGTCGCCTCGCCATTGGAGACAAAACTCAGATTGCTGACTGCAAAGACCGTGACCGCCATGACCACCGCCAGCAGCATGGCTGCCGTGGTGATGGTCAGCCGGGCCGCCGTAGCTCGGCGCTGTTCAAACAGATACAAAAATCCATATAGTGCCGCATAGACCACCGCCAGCAGCACCAGCGAGAGCGGCTTGCCAGCTGGTCGCGGACAGCGGCCTCATCCTCTACGATGGCGACGCGGATCATTACAGTTCGGTCTCGCAGCGATCCAGCACAGCGGCGATGACCTGATCCATGTCGTAGTATTTGTACTCACCCAAACGGCCGCCGAAGATGACCTTCGGCTCAGCGTCGGCCAGCTTCTTGTACTCGGCATAGAGTGCGCCGTTCTTGGCGTCGTTGACCGGATAGTACGGCTCGTCGCCGGGCTTCCACTCACTGCTGTACTCGCGGCTGATGATGGTCTTGGGCAGGTCGTTTCCGTTCTCGTCCTTGCCGAACTCGAACCACTTGTGCTCGATGATGCGGGTCCACGGTGTCTCGCGGTCAGTGTAGTTGACGGCGGCATTGCCCTGGAAGCTGGGCTTGTCCAGCAGCTCGTTCTCGAAGCGGACCGAGCGGTACTCCAACGTGCCGAGCTCGTAGCCAAAGTAGGCGTCGATAGGGCCGGTGTAGACGATTTTGTCCGCCAGTGCATCCAGTTCCGCCTTGTTCTCGAGGTAATCGGTGTTCAGGCGAACGTCGATGCCATCGAGCAGGTTGGCAATCATCTTGGTGTAGCCGCCGATGGGAATGCCCTGGTACAGGGCATTGAAATAGTTGTTGTCGAAAGTCAGGCGCACCGGCAGGCGCTTGATGATGAAGGCCGGCAGATCCTTACAGTCGCGGCCCCATTGCTTCTCGGTGTAGCCCTTGATGAGCTTTTCGTAGATATCGCGGCCCACCAGGGAGATCGCCTGCTCCTCGAGGTTCTGCGGCTCGTGGGTGATCTCCTTGCGCTGCTCCTCGATTTTTGCAGCGGCCTCCTCCGGGGTCACAACGCCCCACATCTTATTGAAGGTGTACATATTGAAGGGCAGCGAGTACAGCTCACCCTTGTAGTTGGCCACCGGCGAGTTCGTGAAGCGGTTGAACTCAGCGAATTTTGTGATGTAGTTCCATACTTTTTTGTTGTTGGTATGGAAAATATGGGCACCGTACTTGTGGACGTTGATGCCCTCGATGTTTTCGGTGTAGATGTTGCCCGCAATGTTCGGGCGCTTGTCCACGACGAGAACGCTCTTGCCATGGGCTTTGGCTTCGTGGGCAAAAATGGCACCGTACAGGCCGGAGCCGACTACGAGATAATCATACATAACTTTTTCTCCCTTAATCGCGGCGGAAAAGGTCGCGGGTGTAAACTTTTTCTTTTACATCGTCCAGGCAGGCGTCATAGCGGTTGGCAATGATAGCCTGGGACTGCGCCTTGAAGGCATCCAGGTCGTTGACGACCCGCGAGCCGAAGAAGGTCTCACCGTCTTTCAGCGTCGGCTCATAGATGATGACCGTCGCGCCCTTGGCCTTGATGCGCTTCATGACGCCCTGGATGGAACTCTGGCGGAAGTTGTCGGAGTGCGACTTCATCGTCAAGCGGTACACGCCGATTGTGACAGGCTTTTCCTGCGCTTCGTCGTACTCGTTGTCCTCGCCGTAGCCGTAGTAACCCGCCAGCCGCAGCACGCGGTCGGCAATGAAGTCCTTGCGGGTGCGGTTGGATTCCACGATGGCCTCAATCAGGTTTTCCGGCACATCGGCGTAGTTCGCCAACAGTTGCTTGGTGTCCTTGGGCAGGCAGTAGCCACCGTAGCCGAAGCTGGGATTGTTGTAGTGGCTGCCGATACGCGGATCCAGGCAGACGCCGTCGATGATCTGCCGGGTGTCCAGGCCCTTGCTCTCGGCGTAGGTGTCCAGCTCGTTGAAGTAGGCCACGCGCAGCGCCAGATAGGTGTTGGCAAACAGCTTGACGGCCTCGGCCTCGGTAAAGCCCATGAACAGCGTGTCGATGTTTTCCTTGATGGCACCCTCCTGTAAAAGGCCCGCAAAGGTGTGGGCCGCCTCCACAAGGCGCTCGTCGTTCAGGTCGGTGCCCACGATGATGCGCGAGGGGTACAGGTTGTCGTACAGTGCCTTGGACTCCCGCAGAAATTCCGGGCTGAACAGGATGTTGTCCGTGCCGAATTTTTCCCGCACGCTGGCCGTGTATCCCACCGGGATGGTGGACTTGATGACCATGATGGCGTCTGGGTTGTACTGCATGACCAGCTTGATGACGGCCTCCACCGCGGAAGTGTCAAAGTGCTGGGTCTTGCTGTCGTAGTTGGTGGGGGCCGCAATGACGACGAAATCCGCACCGGTGTAGGCTTTTTCGGCGTCCAGCGTAGCGGTCAGGTTCAGTGGTTTCTCGGCGAGATATTTTTCAATGTATTCATCCTGGATCGGCGACTTGCGGCGGTTGATGAGATCCACCTTTTCCGGGATGATATCCACGGCCCAGACCTCGTGGTGCTGCGAAAGAAGGGTCGCAATGGACAGGCCCACATAGCCGGTGCCCGCGACCGCGATTTTCAAGTTTTTGTTCATGGTATCGTTCCTCACGCTTTGCGCGTATTTATGGCATATCTTTTAAAAGTATACCATACTTTGCGCGGAAAGTCCATCTTCAGCAAACAAAAGTCTTTTCTACCAATTTTTGCGGCGATATTTTGTTACTTTTACGCATTGACGTCGAATGCGGTTGGTTTTTATACTTATTTTGTATGGATGTATACTTTACTAGGAAAGCTGTGATTTCTATGCGTACCTCCCCTGCCCGCCGCCGCGGTTTCACGCTGGTGGAACTGATTGTCGTGCTGACGATCCTTGCCGTTCTGGCCGCCCTGCTGATTCCGGCGCTGACCGGGTACATCGACAAAGCCAACGAGGCCAAGGTTTTGGCCGAAGCCCGCACCGTTCTGACGGCAGCGCAGGCCACTGTGTCTGAGGCGTATGCCAAGGAGCAGCTTGTGTCCAGCGACGGCGTTATTTATGATAAACCGGCTGATAAGGCTGCTAATGATATGGCAAAGCAAATATGGGAGCTTTCCGAGCTTGACCCCAACAACAAGAAAATCACCTGGCGTTTTACAGTGGCAGGTCTCAAAAACCCTATTCTGACGCCAGGCGTGATCGATACGTTTGAATACTGCAACGGTGCCTACCGCATCACCTACCATGCCATTGGTACGGAGGAATACCCCTCCGGCTGGGACAGCGCGGAGAAGGCGACGGCACTGAAGCGGCCCAGCCTTGATGATGGCGGCAAACCTCTCTTGGAGTCCAGTGATTATGATCCGGAGCATTGGCATTAGCGCAATGCAGATTTCTTGCATCACACCATATCGAAATAAACCCAATGCATTGATGATAAAAAAGCCTTATTGCTTAAACGATATATATAATCAATATTGTTTAAAACGCAATCATTGGAAAAGCCGTCGCAAATATCATAACAAATATTCGACCATGCATCGTCCTTTTCTTCTTATTCCACAAATTTTATTTTGACAAGCTTTCTCCCTTCTGGTATAATCTTGCCTTAGATTGTCGCCTCCAAATTATGAGGGAGGTGAACGCTTGAGTTCTCAGGAAATAATTTTGCTGCTTACTTTTATTGGCAGCTGCATA